>JAFTSM010000007.1 GCA_017467305.1 Candidatus Gastranaerophilales bacterium | reverse complement strand
TGTATTAAAATCAGAAGGTTTATTAACAAGAGATGCTCGTGTTAAAGAACGTAAAAAATACGGTCGTAAAAGAGCTAGAAAAAGATTCCAATTCTCTAAACGTTAATATTCAAACCAATATCAAAAGAGCCTCTATCCAGAGGCTCTTTTTGTATTTAAAATATTTAATTAGTATTTAGTAAAGAATACGTTTTTAATAGTTTCCATAATTTTTTGAGTACGACCTCTAACATCAGTGATAGTTGTTTTACCATTTTCATCAGTTGATTCAACATAGTCTACTTTACCGTCAGCGTTATCATCGTATTTTGCTGATACTTTACCGTTTTCATCATATTGATAGTAAACAACAGAGTCTATTTTTCCGTCAGAGTCTTTATCCATACTTTTTTTAACAATTCTACCTTGTTCATCATATTCTAGGTATGCCTTAGCATCTGCAACACCGTCACCGTCGAAGTCAAGGCTAATTGCTACAATATTGCCGTATTCATCTTTGTGGTATTCAACAATATTATCTAAAGAACCGTCTTCATTCTCATCAAATAGTAAACAACCAAGTTCTTTAACTTCTTTTTGATTAGTCATAATATCTCCTTTTCTTATACTTAGTGTAATTATATCTAATTTTTTGATAACTTGTATCATATGCTTATACGATAGAGTAATCTTTATATTTAATTTTTTACAAATTCTTTTTATGATTGTATAATGAATATATTGGTAAATAGGGGAAAGTAAATTATGACAATAACTGCCGAAAAAGAAGGTTTAATTACACAAGTTATAGGGCCAGTAATTGACGTTGAGTTTAAATCTGGAATTTTGCCAGATATTAAAGATTCAATTGAAATAATTGTTGATGATAATAATAAGATTGTAGCCGAAGTTCAACAACACTTAGGTGAAAATAGAATTCGCAGCGTTGCTATGTCATCTACTGACGGTATTAAGCGTGGCATGAAGGTTATTAATACTGGTGAACCTATTAAAATTCCAGTTGGCAAAAACATTTTGGGTAGAATTTTAAACGTACTTGGTGAGCCGGTTGATAATGCTGGTGCCATTGAAACAGATACTTATTTACCAATCCACAGACAATCTCCAACATTAGTTGACCAAAATACAGATATAGAAATTTTAGAAACTGGTATTAAGGCTATCGACTTACTTCAACCATATCAAAAAGGTGGTAAGATTGGATTATTCGGCGGTGCTGGTGTTGGTAAAACAGTTTTAATTATGGAGTTAATCCACAATATTGCATCTGAACACTCTGGTGTATCAGTATTTGGTGGCGTTGGTGAGAGAACTCGTGAAGGTAATGACCTTTGGAACGAAATGAAAGAATCTGGCGTAATTGATAAAGTAGCTTTGATTTATGGTCAAATGAATGAACCACCAGGAGCTAGAATGAGAGTTGGCTTATCTGCTCTTACAGCGGCAGAGTATTTTAGAGATTATTCTAAACAAGACGTATTGTTATTTATTGATAATATTTTTAGATTTGTTCAAGCGGGTTCTGAAGTATCTGCTTTATTAGGTCGTATGCCATCAGCTGTAGGCTACCAACCAACATTGGCTAACGAAATGGGTGAACTTCAAGAAAGAATTACATCTACAAAAGATGGTTCTATTACATCTGTTCAAGCAATTTATGTCCCAGCGGATGACTTGACTGACCCAGCTCCAGCTACAACATTCTCACACCTAGATGCTTCAACTGTATTATCAAGACAAATTGCTTCATTAGGTATTTATCCAGCAGTTGACCCATTGGCTTCTAACAGTAAAGTTTTAGACCCATTAATTATTGGTGAAGAACATTATAATGTTGCAAGAAAAGTATTAGAAATTCTTCAAAAATATCAAGAATTGCAAGATATTATTGCAATCTTAGGTATGGATGAATTATCTGAAGAAGATAAAGAGACAGTAAATAGAGCAAGAAAAATTCAAAAATTCTTATCTCAACCTTTCTTTGTTGCAGAGCAATTCTCTGGTATTTCTGGTAGATATGTAAAATTAGAAGATACAATTGCTGGCTTTAAAGGCATTGTAGAAGGTCAATATGACCATATTCCAGAACAAGCATTCTATATGGCTGGTACAATAGAAGATGTTCTTAAAAAAGCAGAAGAAGTAAAATAGGTATTATTTATGGCTGAAAAGACAATTCACTTTAAAATAATAACTCCAGAAAAGATTGTTTATGAAGATGATGTAGATGCAATCTATGCACAAGGTAAAGCTGGTAGTTTTGGTGTTTTGCCAAACCATATACCATTTATGTCATCATTAGCAATTGATACCGCAAAAGTTGAAAAAAATGGTGAAACAAAAGTATTTTCTATTATTGGTGGTGCTTTTCAGTTTAAAAATAATGAAGCTATTATTTTGACTGAGGTTGCAGAGTGTGGTAGTGATATTGATACTGCAAGAGCTCAACTTGCAAAAGAGAGAGCAGAGGCAAAGATTGCATCTGCTGAAACTCAAAGAGATATAAAACTTGCAAATATGGCGTTAGCAAAAGCAATGGCACGTTTAAAAGCAGCTTCAAAATAGTAGGTTATTATGTTCTTTAAATAAATCTTTTAAGGAACTGGTGGATAATGTGCTATATTGGTGCGGCAAAATTGGTAGAAAGTTTTTGCCGAAGAAATTGAAATCATACTTTGCTGAAAGAAAATATTAGTTTTATATAAGGAATATTATTCTTTAATGCCACCACTTAGTATATCATTTATAAAATATTTTCTACCAAGTAAAAATACGCCTATAACTGGGATACAACAAATTACAGAATATGCAGTTAACGCACCCCAATCAGTTATTTCTCTAAAACTACCTTTGAAATTAGCTAAACCCAATGGCAGAGTCCTCATAGTATCAGAATTAGTTACAATTAGCGGCCACATAAAACTATTCCAAGTTGTAATAAACGTAAATATTGCTAATGTTATTACAGCAGGAAGTGCTAATGGTAATGCTATTTTATAAAAGACTTCAAAGGTATTACATCCATCAATTTTTGCAGAAGCTTCCATATCACTTGGCATAGATTTAAACCACTGCCTCATCATAAATACGCCAAAGCCACCAAATAAACCTGGAACTATTAATGCCCAATATGTATCAATCCAATTAAATTGCTTCACTATGAAAAATAATGGAACAATATTAACTTGTGGTGGAATCATCATCGAGACAAGGATTAAGAGGAATAATGGTTCTTTGAATTTAAATTCAAAACGAGCAAAGGCATAACCAGCCATTGCAGAAATTATTACTTGTCCAATTGTTGTTGCAATTGCAACGAACATGCTATTAAAGAAATACTTGAATATGTCTACATTGTTAATTACGTATTCGTAATTTTTTAAAGTAAAAGGGCTTGGGAAAAGACTTACTCCACCAGAAAAAACTTGTTTATCTGTCATAAATGACAAGCTAAACATATAAATGAAGGGTAACAACATTGAAATTGCACCAAAAATTAATATAAAATAACCAATTATTTTATATATTTTTTTCATTAAACTCTGTCAGCTTTTCTGTCTGATTTAATTATATGAATATTTCTTGTTTCTGATAAAAGTTGTCTTGCAGCAGCTAATTTTTCTTTATTTTCTTTACTAATACTACCAGATTGAATTAATCTATCAACAAAGTTATTGTTTAATTTAACTGCTTTATGTAAAGCTCCAACTTCTTCTAAAACATCTTTAATTTCAACTAAATCATAAGCATAAGATTGTTTTGATTGATATACAAGCGTTTCACCATTTGGAGAGTGAACACTTTCGCCACCTTTTTCAAAGTGTAATCTAAATACAGATTTTAAATCTTGCATTTCTGATTGCATAATTTGAACAGCTTGTTGAATTCTTAAATATCTTTCAAATAAATAATCAATATTATCTAATTGTTGAATTTGCCAAGCATATTTTTTTTCATATAACTTTTTAAGTTCTGGATATGCTTTAGCTAAACCTTCTGTATCAGCCATTGCACGGTGACGAGTAGAAAATTCTACATTAAATTTTGTCATTAAAGCTTCTAATCCACATGATTCTAAATCTGGGTAGATTTCTTTAAACATCATTTGGGAATCAATTCGAGGGTTAGAAATTGGATTTCCAGTTGTTCTAACGCTTGCTTCATTAATAAATGAGTAGTCAAAAATTACATTATGTGCAACTATAGGATAGTCGCCAATAAAATCCAAAATCATTGGCATAACTTCAGCTTCAGTAGGAGCATCTTTTACATCTTCTTCGGTAATACCGTGAACTGCCATACTAGATTTACGGATATGTTGTTGAGGGTTAATTAAGGTTTCAAATCTATCCTTCATTTTGCCGTTTTCTAAACGAATAGCAGCAAATTCAACCATTCTTTCTTTTGTATAATCTAAACCTGTTGTCTCAACATCTAAAACAATTTCAATACACTTTTTCTTCGGCACTACCCTAGTCTCCCTCTCATTTTAATCATAACATAAACATTTATAGAGGGCAAAATTAGTTAATATTACCAAATACAATTAGCCATTGCTTTATTTATATACTAGTAGTAGGATATTAAATATGTATTAGAGCGGATTAAAACATGGGAAGAATAGTTTTAAACAGAGACAAATGTAAAGCTTGTTATTTATGCAAAGATGCATGTCCCAATAAGGTCTTAGAAGTTGATGAAAAAGTAAACGCATTAGGTTATTATCCGGTTAAGGTTAATGAGGATAAAAAGTGCGTAGGTTGTGCTATGTGCGCAAGAGTTTGCCCAGACATAGCTATTGAAAAGGTATACAGATGAAAAAAGAAAAAGAACTTTTAAAAGGCAATTATGCGATTGCCCAAGCTGCAATTGAAGCTGGTTGCCAAACATATTTCGGCTATCCTATAACTCCTCAAAGTGAAATTGGTGAATACTTAAGTGAGCACATGCCAGAACACGGCAGAACATTTGTTGCAGCAGAAAGTGAAGTTGCAGCGATTAATATGTTGTTAGGTGCTGGTTCAACTGGTCTTAAAACAATGACTTCATCTTCATCTTGTGCAGTAGCACTTATGCAAGAGGGTTTATCATTTATTGCAGGTGACGAAATTCCTTGTGTGTTAGTAAGTGTTATGAGAGGTGGGCCTGGTTTAGGTTATATTTATCCTTCTCAAGGTGACTATTATCAAGCAACTAAAGGTGGCGGTAATGGCGACTATAAATTAGTTACATATGCTCCTGATAGCGTTCAAGAATGTATTGATTTAACATATAAATGCTTCTATGTTTCACAAAAATATAGAACACCAGTTTGTTTATTAGCAGACGGTATGTTAGGTCAAATGATGGAACCAGCTGTTGTTGGCGAATACCCATATCCAGAAGTTGACCAATCTTCTTGGGCTTTAGATGGTGCTAAAGGTAGAGAACCAAGATTTATTGCTTCAATTGAACGTGAACAAGAAGGCTTAAGAAAACGTGTTGTAAAAATGTTCGAAAAATACAACCAAATTCTTGAAAATGAAAATGTATTTGAAAAATATGAAGTTGAAGGTGCAAAACTTGTGATTACAGCTTTTGGTAGCATTGCAAGAATTGCAAAAGCAGCAGTTAAAAAAGCTAGAAAAAATGGTTTAAAAGTTGGTTTGTTTAGACCTATTTTGTTAAATCCATTCCCAGAAAAAATTGTATCTAGTATTGCACAAAAAGTTGATGGCATTTTAGATATTGAGTTAAATTGCGGTCAAATGCTTCAAGATGTTAAAGCTAGTGTTGCTGGTGTTGCATCAATTCCAGTTGAATTTTTTGGTCGTCCAGCTGGTATGATGATGACAGTTGAAGAAATATATGAACAAATTGAAAAAACATACAAAAAGATTGTAGAGAATAAATATGGAACAGCTTGTATATAAAAAACCAGATTCAATAAAAGATGATTTTAAAATTTCATTTTGTCCAGGATGTGACCACGGTGTTGCGGTTAGATTGGTGGCAGAAGTTTTAGATGAACTTGGGGTTAGAGAAGATACTATTGGCGTTGCATCTGTTGGTTGTAGTGTTTTTTCTTATGACTTTTTTAATGTAGATGTTGTTGAAGCACCACACGGACGTTCTTTGGCCGTTGCAACTGGTGTAAAACGTTCTAAACCAAACAAAGTTGTTTTTACATATCAAGGTGATGGTGACTTAGCATCTATTGGTATTGGTGAAACAATCCACGCTATGACAAGAGGCGAAAAAGTTACTACTATTTGTATTAACAATACAACTTATGGTATGACTGGTGGACAAGGTGGTCCTACAACTCTTTTAGGTCAAGTTACAACAACAACTCCTCAAGGTCGTAAAGTAGAAGTTTCTGGCTATCCATTAAAAGTTTCTGAAATTTTAAAAGAAGTTGATGGTACAGCTTTTGTTGCCAGAGTTACTTTAGATAGCCCTCAAGCAATTATGAACGCAAAAAAATGCATTAAAAAAGCATTTGAAGCACAATTAAAAGGTTTAGGCACAGGTTTTGTTGAAATATTGGCAACTTGCCCAACAAACTGGAAGATGACTCCACAAGAGGCTCACGCAAGAGTTCGTGGCGAGATGTCAGAAGTATTTAAACCTGGTATTTATAAAGATAGAGTTAGCGAGGCAAAATAATGGATTCTAACGTATTAATTGCAGGATTTGGCGGTCAAGGCGTTTTATTTATAGGTCAATTATTTGCAAACGCTTGTATGAATGAAGGTTTAAATGTTACTTGGTTCCCAGCTTATGGCGCTGAAATGAGAGGTGGAACAGTTAATTGTACTGTTTGTATGTCTGATGAAGAAGTTGCTTGTGCTTACGTTGATAAACCAGTTAACGTTATTGCATTAAATGGACCTTCATTTGAAAGATTTGAAAGCCAAGTTGTTTCTGGTGGAACAATGATTGTTAATTCATCTTTAGTTAAAGCAGAACCTAAAAGAAAAGATATTACTTATAAATTTGTACCTATGACAGAAATCGCTACTGATTTAGGTAATCAAAAAATGGCTAATATTGTTTCACTAGGCGCATTTATAAAAGCACTCCCTTTTGTAAAAAAAGATAGTGTTATTGATGTAATGAAATCTAAATTAACTGGTAAAAAAGCACAAATGCTAGAAGGAAATATTCTAGCACTTGATAAAGGGTTTGCATCTATTAATTAACTAAGCAGTTGTACTGTACTTTGCTGTTTGCAAATTACTAGTATTAATTTTTTGCGCACAATTTTCTCCAGTTTGTGGTGCTTTATGTTCAATTAACCAATCAACAAAATTTTCTATTGCAGTTACACAAGATAAAACAACTGGAATTGCTTTTTCAATAATTTCTAGCCAAACTTTAACATCTTCAGGGTCTAGTTTAGGCATTTTAAAAGCTTTTGCACAAAGATATTGAGGTTGCGAACATCCAACAGCATCATTTGTTGTAGATTGAAATTTATCGGCTTGAGGATTGTATTTTTCATCAATAGCTTTTAATGAATTTTTAAAAGCTTCTTTTTCGCTTACGCCTTCTTGAACTTGTCTTAAAAATTCTGTTTTAACTCTTTGAACAGCTTGTTCTTTTTTCTCTTTTTTAGAAATTTGAGGTGCTTCTGTTTGAACACCAATTGTTCCGACTGTCATAACTTACACTTCCTTAATTTGTTTTACTTACCTTTATATTTCATGTAAAACAAATCGGAATGTGAAATTGATTTCTTTGTTAAGTTTTCATTAAAGAAAATTAATAATTATATTAGATTTTCTATTATAAACCATACGATTCTTCGCCAATGGCTCAGAATGACGAATAAATAAATTATTTTAAAAGTTTATCAACAATGCCTTTTAATGCAATTTTAACGTGGGCATAGTTTAAGCCACCTTGCATATAAACGGCATAAGGAGGGCGTACTGGACCGTCTGCTGATAATTCTAAAGTTGAGCCTTCAATAAAAGAACCACCAGCCATAATTAACTTATCATCATAACCAGGAACTTCGTCTGGTATTGGTGTTAAATAAGATTCAACTGGTGAATATGATTGAAGAGTTTTACAAAATTCTATCAAAGGTTCTGGTGCACCAAATTTAATTGTTTGAATTAAATCTGTTCTAATTTCGTGTGGTTTTGGTGTTGAGATAAAGCCCATATCTTCAAAAACTTGAGAAGCTAAAACAGCACCTTTCACAGCCTCTGATACAACTGATGGTGCCATAAATAAACCTTGAAAAATTAAACGTAGTTGATTTAGCATAGCTCCACCTTCTGAGCCAATTCCAGGAGCAGTTAATCTGTATGCTGCTTGGTCAACATATTCTTCTTTACCAGCAATATAACCACCAGCTTCTACAATACCACCACCTGGGTTTTTAATTAATGAGCCAGCAATTAAATCCGCACCAACCTCTAATGGTTCTAATTTTTCAACAAATTCACCATAACAGTTATCAACAAAACAAATACATTTTGGATTTTTAGCTTTTACTATTTCTACAATTTGTCTAATCGTATCAATAGTTAAAGATTTTCTTAATGAATATCCACGTGAACGTTGGATTAAAACCATATTAGTTGTTTCATCAACCTTGTTTCTAATACCTTCTAAATCAACATCTAAACCGTTAATTAAAGGTACTTCATCATACAAAACACCGTGACCAATTAAAGAAGCTCTTTTATCTCCACGAGTACCAATAACCTTTTCCATGGTGTCATAAGGAGTTCCCGCTACAGATATAAGCTTTTCACCGTAGCGAAGATTACCGAATAAACAACAAGCTAAAGTATGAGTTCCAGAAACAAAGTGGTTTCTTACAACAGCTTTTTCTGCTCTAAAAACGTCAGCAAAAACTTTATCCAAAGCTTCACGCCCCATATCGTCGTGACCATATCCTGATACGCTTGCAAAGTGCTCTAAACCAATTTTATTGTTATAAAAAGCTTTTAAAACTTTTTCTTGGTTATATTCTTTTATTTCGTCGATACGTTCAAAGTATTGTTTAACTTTAAGTTCGGCATTTTGTACAATATTTTTCTTTTCCATAGCCTCATGAAATCATAAAAAAGTATTATATTCAACAGAGTAATTTTATATCATCCTATTGTAGGTACTAAAAATAAATTTTTTGAAGTAGAATAATAAAAGCATTAAGGATATTTATATGGCTGAACTAAAAAACAAAGATGAACAATATAGCAATCTAATGCGATATAAAAAGAATGAAGAAAAAGAAGAAAATAAATTAGTTATACTTTTTCGTATCCTTTTTGTTACTTTTTTTGTTGTAGCTATAACCACTCTTGTAATGTTCATAATTACAAATTATGAGGATATTTCAACTGTTTGGGAAGGAATGACAGATAAAAAAATTGCAGGTGTTAAAGTTGATAAAAAGCCAGATTTAACACCATCTAAGTTCAACTTTAAGATGTTAAGTAAATATCAAAATATATTGTTACTTGGTGTAGATTCAAATGGTCCAAATACATTGCCATTCTCTGGTGTCCGTTCAGATACTATGATTATAGTTAACGTAGATATGCACAGCAAAAGTATAAATGCTATTTCTATCCCTCGTGATAGTAAAGTTTATATAGCAGAAGGACATGGAATTCAAAAAATTAACTCAGCATACGCACTTGGTGGTGTTGATTTAACTAAAAAAACTATTGAAGAAACTCTTGGTATCAAAATCCACAATTATGTAATAGTAAATGCAGAAGGTGTACGTAAATTAATAGATACTATTGGTGGAATACCTATTCATATTGACCAAAATATGTACTATCACGATTTTAGTGCAGGTCTACATATAGATTTAAAAAAGGGTGACCACGTACTAACTGGCGAAGAAGCTGAAGGTTATTTAAGATTTAGAAAAGACTCACTTGGTGATATTGGTCGTGTACACCGTCAACAAAAATTTATTAAAGCTTTAATCGAACAAGTAAAATCACCAGAAGCTTTAAGAAAGATTCCAGAAGCTTTAAAAATTGCAAGCTTATATACAAGAACTGATTTGAACTTATATCAAATGTCACAATATGCAGCAGCTGCTCGTGATATTGATTTAAATAAAGTTGAATTTGTTATGTTACCAGGTGGACCAAATAAAAAAGGTATGATAAGTTACTGGATTTTAGACCCAGAAAAGACTCAACAAGTTATAAATAGATTGATTTATAGGCAAAAAGTTGAAATGTCTCAAGATGATATTTCAGTTGGTTTAATGTATCCTCGTGCAAAAGAGATTGAAGCAATGGCAATTAGAGAACAACTAAAAGCACAAGGTTATGAGGTAAACTGTACTGGTCGTTCATCTCAAATTTTTGAATCTCAAATTGTTGGTTATAACACACAAGTATCTAACGATATGGTAAAAGAAATGCAAAAGAAAATTCCAGAAATTTCTAAGTTCCATTACGTGCATAACCCTGTAAGGGGTTTTTGTAATACGAGTGATTTAGTTATAACATTGGCAAATGATTAGTAAAAAATTCAAAGATAAGGAATAAGAATAATGGATATGTTAAAAATAGCTATACCTAATAAAGGTAGATTATCAGAAAAAATTTATGATTTATTAAATTGTGCTGGACTAGTTTTTCCATCTAAGGATGAAAGAACTCTGCAAGTTACAACAAAAGATAAAAAATATTCAATAATTTTTGTTAGAACACAAGATATTCCAATGTTTGTAGAAAATGGTATTGCAGATATCGGTTTTACTGGTTTTGATATTTTGACAGAATTAAAATCTAATGTTGATAAAATTTTTGATTTGGATTTTGGTTATTGTGAAATGGTTGTTGCCGTAAAGGATGAAGATACATATAAAACCTCAAGTGACCTTCCTCAAAACTTAAAGATTGCAACATCATTCCCAAATATTGCAAGAGAATACTTTGAAAAATTAGGGAAAAACCCTAAAATCATTGAAGTTTCTGGTGCTACAGAAATCACACCTCGTTTAGGTTTATCAGATGTAGTTGTTGATATTACTTCTTCTGGTTCTACTTTAAAATCTAATAAATTAAGAATTATTGATAAGATTTTAGAATCAACAGCAATAGTTATTGCTAACAAAAGTCTAAATGAAGCACAAAGAGAAAAAACAGATACTCTATTAAGAGCGATAAAATCAGTAATCGATGCAAGAGAGAAAAAATATTTAATGGCACATGTTCCAAAAGCTTCATTGGAAGAAATTAGAAACTTCTTACCAGGTTTATCTTCACCAACAATTATGACCTTAGCTGGTGATGATGAACACGTGGTAATGCACGTTGTTGTTGACGCTGATAAAGTTTTTGATAGCATTGATAAACTTAAAAAATTAGGTGGTCAAGGTATATTAATTATGACAGTTGACCAAATGGTGAGATAATGAATTATCCAAATTTAGAACGATTAATCGAAATTATCGAAATTCTACGTAGTGAAAATGGTTGCAAGTGGGATAGAGAACAAACTCACGCAACATTACGTCGTAATATGTTAGAAGAAGCTTATGAAGCTGTTGATGCTATTGATGATAATGATGCAAAACATTTAAAAGAAGAGCTTGGAGATGTACTTCTCCAAGTTGTTCTTCACGCACAAATTGCAAAAGAAGAAAAAACTTTTGATATTGAAGATGTTGCAAAAGGCATTTCTGATAAACTTGTTCATCGACATCCACACGTTTTTGGAGATGTAAAAGTATCTTCTACTGATGAAATTCTAGACAATTGGGAAAAATTAAAGAAAGAAGAGAAACCACATAGAACATCTATTATGGATGGTATTTCAAAATCTCAAGCAGCATTGATGAGTGCACAAAAAATCAGTAAGAAGGCTGTAGGTGTTGGCTTTGAATGGCCAAACGAAGAATCACTCTATGATTGCGTATTTTCAGAAATTAAAGAATTTAAAGAAGCAAAAACACAAGAAGAAAAAGAAGATGAATTAGGTGATATTCTTTTTGCTGTTGTTAATCTTGCACGTTGGAATAAAATTGATGCAGAACAAGCTTTAATCACAGCTAACAGAAAATTTATTTCTCGTTTCATAGCAATGGAACAAAATGCAGAAAAAGAGTTAGAACACTTAACTTTTGAAGAATGGGATAACCTTTGGAAAAAGGCTAAGAAAATAACAAGTAATAAGTAATTCATAAGAAATATTATAGATACGTCTTTGCAAGCGTGAGCGTGGCAATCCAGAGTATTAATAATATTTCTTATGTAAACTATAGTTCACTTGGTGAAGCTATTTTGCCCATTACTGCACTCGCTACAGCAACATATGGTGATGATAAATAAACTTCACTATCTACATGCCCCATTCTTCCTACAAAGTTTCTATTAGTAGTTGAAATAGCACGTTCGCCAGCTGCTAAAATTCCGGCATGACCGCCTAAACAAGGTCCACAAGTTGGTGTTGAAACAGCACCACCAGCTTCAATAATTGTTTCTAAATAACCAGCTCTTAAAGCCTCTAAATAAATTTGTTGAGTTGCAGGAAATACTATTAAACGTACGTCTCTATGAACTTTTCTGCCCTTTAAAACTTCAGCCGCAGCTGCAATATCAGATAATCTACCATTTGTACAACTACCAATTACTGCTTGATGAATTTTAACATCACCTGCTTTTGAAACTGGTCTTGTATTACCTGGTAAATGTGGAAATGCTACAACTGGTTCAATTTCTTCTGTATTATAAACAATAACTCTTTCGTATTCAGCACCCTCGTCGCTTGTGTAGAATTTTGGTTCTCTGATACTTCTACCTTTTAAATATTCTTTTGTAATATCATCAGCTTCAATAATTCCATTTTTAGCACCAGCTTCAATTGCCATATTACAAATAGTGAAACGACCGTCCATAGGTAATTCTCTAATTGTAGAACCACCAATTTCTAGTGTTTGATACAATGCACCGTCAACACCAATATCACCAATTAAGTGAAGAATTAGGTCTTTCGCTGTTACATATTTATTTAATTTACCGTTAAATTCAACTTTTATTGCTGAAGGAACTTTTAACCAAGTATCACCAGATGCCATAGCACAAGCAATATCAGTTGAACCCATGCCAGTAGAAAAAGCACCTAAAGCACCATAAGTACAAGTATGTGAATCTGCACCAATAACAATATCACCAGCTGTAACTATTCCGTTATCTGGCAATAATGCGTGTTCAATCCCCATTCTTCCAACTTCAAAAAAGTGGGTTAAATCTTGAGCGCGAGAAAACTCTCTAACCACCTTAACTTGTTCAGCTGATTTAATATCTTTGTTTGGGACAAAATGGTCTGGGACAAATACAACATGTTCTTTATCAAAAACTTTATCAACACCAATCTTTTTGAATTCATTTATCGCAACTGGCCCTGTAATATCATTTGCTAAAGTGATATCCACTTTTGCTGTAATTAATTGTCCAGCCTTAACTTCATCTAATCCAGCGTGGTTTGCTAATATTTTTTCTGTAATATTCATTGGTCTTGTCATAAAATTTCCTCACATAAAAACTATTTAAATGATATCATATAGAGGATAAATAACCAAAGGAAAAATTTAAAATGCCCGTTAAAGAATTTAGAACACCGATAAGTGATAAACCAGTATTAATAGGTACAGAAAGTGGTAAAGATAATATTATTTTTGCAATAGAGTCTAGTTGTGATGAAACAGCTGCAGCTATAGTAAAGAACGGGCGTGAAGTTTTAGCTAACGTTGTTGCTTCACAAATAAAAACTCATATTGAATTTGGCGGAGTCGTTCCAGAGGTGGCCGCAAGAGAACACTTAGAAGCTATAAACGTTGTTATTGCAGAGGCGTTTGAACAAGCAAATTTAACACCAGATGATATTACAGCTTTTGCTGCGACTGTTGGACCTGGTTTAGTTGGTTCTTTATTAGTTGGCATGAACGCTGGTAAATCACTTGCCATTGCAAATGATAAGCCATTTATTGGGGTTAACCATTTAAATGCTCACGTTTGCGCTAACTATTTAAACACAGATTTAAAACCACCATTTGTTGCTTTGTTGATTAGTGGTGGACATACTCAAATAATTGAGGTTAAAAGCTATTTAGAACAAAGAATTATTGGTGAAACTATTGATGATGCTATAGGTGAAGCTTATGATAAAGTAGCAAGATTAATTGGTTTACCATACCCAGGGGGTGTAAACCTTGATAAACTTGCACAAACTGGTAATCCTCACGCTTTTAAATTACCAGAAGCAAGACTTCAAAATGAATATGACTTTAGCTTTTCTGGATTAAAAACAGCTTCTCTACAATTAATTCAAAGACTTAAAAAAGAATATGAGGAACTTCCAAAAGCCGATATTGCAGCAAGTTTTCAAGAAAATGTTACATCAACCTTGTTTAAAAAAACTAAAAAAGCTGCTGATAACATCAATGCAAATACAATAGTTTTAGCTGGTGGTGTTGCAGCGAACTCTGAAATAAGAAAAAAATTCTTTGCACTTAGAGAACAAGACTATAATATCTACGCACCAGAGATGAAATACTGTACGGATAATGCTTCTATGATAGCTTCAAGTGCTTATTTCTTAGCAAATACAATGGATTCATTGGAAGTAGAAGTATTTTCTAGAATGTCATAATTATTTATTGATAAACACTTTTTTCATATCATTATAATAGTATAATGTTAACGCTTGTGTGAAATTATTAACACAAAATTTTGTTGGAATAATTTTATCAATACATTTATCAACTAAATTTGGATGGGTATCAGTATCTGGTTTTATTAGTGAAACTATTTCGTGACGTAAATAACCTTGTAATATGTATTTAATAATAGTATTTTCTTCGTATTCTAAATTTAATATTCGGTTGTTTATATTAATTTCTAACCATTTAATCAAAAAATGTATATTATTTATAACTGATTTTAATGAAATATTTATATTTGGTGAAAGAAAATCTTTCGCAATCTCATATATCAAAGCGTTAAAATAATATCGTTCCCTTAATTTGTGCCATTCTGTTTGCTTATACACATGTTTTTTAAATTTAATAAATATTTTATTAGTTTTATATAAGTGTTCAATTTTGGCTATATGTTTATGATATTTTTGAGGGTTAACTAAATATTTATTTAATTTTCTATATTCGTTCAAAATTGGTTTGGGCATTGAAATAACTAATTCAATTACATATTTTAGTAAAAATATCTCATTTTCATTACTATTTTTGACAAAAGATAGAATAGTTGAAAAACTACTCTCTTCTGTTTTATTAATTCCTAATACTTTTTTTAATTCAATTAACATATAATACTTATTTTTTAGTATTTGTTTTCTTTCCATTATTTCATTCATTATTTATATAATTACTCATTGTCCTATCTTTATATGACTATTAGCATATAGAATAACACAATAAAATATAATACGCTGTATTAATGACTAAAAGTAATATAAAAAAGTTATTTGGAAATAAAATAAAAACTATAAGAAAAAGTCTAAATATGTCACAAGAAGAATTTGGATACTTAATCGGATTAGAACAAGATTCTATATCTAAAATTGAGAATGGTAGGCGTTTTCCTTCTCCCAAAATAATTGATGAAATTTCTTACAAATTACAACTTGACTATGCACAATTATTTGATTTTAAAAATAATGAAAAAACATTAAATATAGATAAGAAAATACAACTAGAGGTTGAAAGTTTAAATAGTAATACAAAAGAATTTTTTTATAATTTTATAAAAATCTATAAATTAAAACACAAACAATAATTAGTACAATTTGTACGCATAGATATGACTTAAAAAATCTGGATACTAAAGAACAAATAGAATACCCTTTAGGAATGACAGAAAGTAATTTAAAATTTAATTTTGGACAAAAGGTCAAATCACTAAGGGAAAGCTTTAAATTAACCCAAGAGCAACTTGCAGAAAAGATTAATTTAGAGAGAGACACTATCTCGAAAATAGAAAATGGTAGACGTTTTCCTTCTTGTGCTTCAATAGAAAAAATTGCTCAAACCTTTAATATAAGTTATTCCTTGTTATTTAGTTTTGATACATTTGATAATACAAAAAATTATGATGATGCGTTAAGTCTTGAGTTAGAAGGATTATCTGATAAAGATAAAGAGTTTATATTAAGTATAATTCGTTTATACAAAAACACTAAATAAATTAAGGTAATTATATATTATTTTACACAAAATTTAGTGAGGATTTAGTAATAATGTCATTCCGAACTCGTTTCGAAATCTGAGGGCTTGTAAGATGTAGAAACGAGTTCAGCATGCCACATTAAAGAACTTATTTAAATAAAAAGAAACCTCTATTTATTAAGAGAGATTTCTTTTTATTTATTCATTTTTCAGCCTCTGCTTGTGTTCGCTGTCTTGGATTATTGCTCTCGGCTTAACCATTACACCCCGTTAGCAAATTACTTTGTAATTTTGGCTCCGTTAGGTTTGCGCCTTTTGGGGTTCGCTACGCACCACCCTACGCAAAATCCGTTATTCTTTAGTATATTCTGCATCAATTACATCATCATCGTTGTTTGATGTTGATTGTTCTGATGAAGCACTTTCAGAATTTGCACTTTGAGCGCCTTCTTGTTGAACTTGTGAATATGCTGCTTGAGAAATTGCATACATTGTTTGTTGTAAATCTTCTGATAATTTTTTAATTTCATCAGCTGGTTTTTCAGCTTTCAATGCTTCTTCAAGAGCTTTTCTTTGTTCTTCAAGTTTTGTTTTGTCAGCTTCAGCAATTTTACCTTCAAAGTCTTTTACAATTCTTTCAGCAGAAGCGATTAAGCTATTTGCATTATTTCTAATTTCAGCTTCTTCTTTATGTTTTTTATCGATTTCAGCGTTAGCTTCAGCTTCTTTAACCATTCTATCGATATCATCTTCTGATAAGTTAGAAGAGTTTGTAATAGTGATTTTTTGTTCTTTGTTTGTAGCTTTATCTTTAGCTGAAACATTAACAATACCGTTAGCATCGATATCAAATGTTACTTCGATTTGAGGGATACCTCTCATAGCTGGAGCAATACCTTCTAATCTGAACATACCTAAAGATTTGTTATCTCTAGCCATTGGTCTTTCACCTTGAAGAATGTGGATATCTACAGCTGTTTGGTTATTTTCTGCTGTTGAGAATACTTGTGATTTAGAAACTGGGATTGTTGTGTTTCTTGGTACTAATGGAGTTGAAACACCACCTAAAGTTTCAATACCCAATGTTAAAGGAGTTACGTCTAATAAAACGATATCTTTAACTTCACCAGCTAATACACCAGCTTGAACAGCAGCACCAACTGCTACAACTTCGTCTGGGTTAACTGATTGGTTTGGTTCTTTACCTGTGTATTCTTTAACTAATGCTTGAACAGCTGGAATACGAGTTGAACCACCAACTAGAACAACTTCATTGATTTCTGATTTGGAAATACCAGCGTCTCTAATAGCTTGTTCAACTGGTTTTTTACATCTTTCTAATAAATCGTAGCTTAATTCTTCAAATTTAGCTCTTGATAAAGATATATCTAAGTGTTTAGGACCATTTGCATCAGCAGTGATGAATGGTAAGTTAATTGAAGTTTCAACTACTGAAGATAATTCACATTTAGCTTTTTCAGCAGCTTCTTTTAAACGTTGCATAGCTTGTTTATCGTTTCTTAAATCGATACCTTCTTGTTTTTTAAATTCATCAACTAACCAATCCATAATTTTTTGGTCGAAGTCATCACCACCAAGTTTTGTATCACCAGATGTTGATAATACTTCGTGAACACCGTCACCAATTTCAAGGATAGATACATCGAATGTACCACCACCTAAGTCGAATACTAATACTTTTTCAGCTTTTTCTTTTTCAAGACCATAAGCTAAAGCAGCTGCTGTAGGTTCGTTAACAATACGTAGAACATCTAAACCAGCAATTTTACCAGCATCTTTTGTTGCTTGTCTTTGAGCGTCGTTAAAGTAAGCAGGAACTGTAATAACTGCAGATGTAACTTTTTCACCTAAGTAGTTAGAAGCATCGTCAGCTAATTTTCTTAAAATCATTGCTGAAATTTCTTGTGGTGTATAATCTTTACCATCAATATTCTTTTTAAAATCTTCACCCATATGACGTTTAATAGAAATAATAGTTTTATCTGGGTTTAAGATTGCTTGTCTTTTTGCTAATTGACCAACAAGTTTTTCACCTGTTTTAGAAAAACCAACGATAGAAGGAGTTGTTCTAGAACCTTCTGCGTTAGCGATAACTGTAGGCTTACCACCTTCCATAACTGCAACTACGGAGTTTGTTGTACCTAAGTCAATACCAATTGTTTTTGCCATAATTTTATCTCCATTTCCTTTGTTTATTTTTTCTCTATACTTTTTATAACATCAATTTTTAAGTTTCCTTAAAAAATAAACAAAAAATTAATAATTCAAATTTTTCGGTAGGATGAAATGAGCAAAGCGAATGAACCCGTAAGTGCAAATAACCTGACCGAATGACAAAAGCTTTAGCTTTTAAAATGAGGTGCAAAGGTTATGCGTACCTGAATAAATTTGTACAATTTTAAAGTGAGCGAACTCGAATAGGCGAGAACATAAGTGAATAGAAGCGATAGCGTGATTCACGACTGTTCGAGCCGGAAGGAAATTTCAAGACAGCGAAATTCTGTACGAGTAAAACTTGGTTAGCGAGAGACGAAATGCATACAGCGAAGCGAATAAATGACAGTCTCGATATTATTCCTTATAATTCAATACAAAATTTTTATCTTTTAACCTATTAAAATCTATATTATTAAGTTCTTCTTCTGTAAATAATCCACCATTTTTGCTAAATTCTTTTTTCACAGTTTCAGTGTCAGTAAATATAAAACATTGAATAATCTTATTTTCCTTTTCAAATTGATTTAAATAAGTTATGTATGGTGACTCTTTATATAATGTATTTTCTTCTCTCTCATTAAATTCTTGAAAAAGAGCCCAATTATAACTGTCATCGAATAATTTTTTATCTAAAAAAATGGTTTTTTGCTTTAAGTTTGCCAATCGTATTATTTTTTCAGCTTTATAGACCTCAATCATCCACGGTTTCATCACAAATTTGATTGTATCTTTATAATAAAAGAAGTTGTTTTTTACAAGGTAGATTGAAGATATAATCATTATTATTCCAATAAAGAGATCTTTTATTAGATTATATCTAATTATAAGGTTTAATAAAGCTAGATTAAATGAACAAAGTATCATACTGTACATCACATATAAATCTTTATGAGTAACCCCATAATCACCATCAAATATCTTTCCAAGTCCAATTAGCATACAGAAAAATGCTAATATTCCAAACAAATAACACAATATTATTTTGATAGTTTTTTTGATGTTTTTATCTTTTTTGACTTTAAAAATTAAAATTGCAATTTGCACAAATAATATAATGTACATAAATATGTGTTTAAAAAAGACATTGTAAATGTAGCTAATTGAAAATTCTGGAACTAATTTTAATATCGATACAAAGTAATCTAAATTTATTAGATTTTCAGAACGTCTTGTAAACGCACCAGACTTAATTAGAATTAAGCAAGAACATAAGGAAATAATAATAGGTATAAATTTAATTATAAATTTCTTCTTAGAGTCAATTTTTTTTATAGAAAAAATTAAAAATAAAATAGAACCAATTGTAACTGTAACGCAAGTAAATTCATTCCAAATACAAGTTAAAAAGGTTAAAATAAATAATAAACGATTTTGTGATATTGAATTTTCATTTGTGGTTTTTAAATTTACATATATCAATAAGATAAGCAAAAAAGTTGGGATTAGCTGTCTAAAAATACCTTCATACATGTATAACAATAAGTATGTTTGTTGTTGCATTATAAAAAAGAAAAATGAAGATAAAAATACAAATGAAATAGTGTACAAGAAATTAATTTTTTTATTGATGAATAATACATTATTCAATATAAATATAAATGAAAGGATAATAATTGCTTCTATGTAGCAAAAATATGTACTTCTAAAGAAACTTGGATGTAAGTCAAAATAAAAAGGGATGTAAACAGAAAAAAGTTTTACAAAAAATGCGGAAATGAATATTCCTTGTTTTGAACTGTAGAATAATTCTTTTAAAGGCTGATGGTGTAAATGTGTGTCATCAGCATAAACGAATGAATTAGAAAATAAATATACAAAAAGTAGAAATTCTGATATTAAAATTAATAAAAAAAATGACAAATTTAAAATTTTTTTATTTTCAAACATTCAACACTCTCTTATATGCTTATAAGTATGTAATTATTATAAAATATATTGTTCTCACATATAAATTATAATATATAATAGTCTTATGAATACATTAGAAAAATTAAAAAATCAGGTAATAATTTCCGTTCAAGCGATGCCAAATGAGCCATTGTATAAGGAAGAATGCTTAACTGCATTGATGCAATCAGTTGTTAATGGCGGCGCAAAAGCTCTCCGTTTAGCTGGAAGTCGAGATGTTAAAAATGCTAAAAAGCTTTTTGATATTCCCATTATTGGACTTACAAAACCAGACAAACTCCCAGAAAATTGGAAAGAAGTTGTTTATATTACGCCAACTCTAAAAGAGGTTAACGAATTACTTGAAGCAAATGCCGATATTATTGCAACTGACGCAACAAATCGCCAACGTCCAAAAGAAAGTTTAGAAGAAATTGTTAAATATATAAAATATAATAATAAAATTTCAATGGCAGATATTTCTACTTTTGAAGAAGGCATAAAAGCTAGAGAATTGGGGTTTGATATTATTTCAACAACTCTATCTGGTTACACTCAACATTCAAGACAAGATTTAACAACACCAGATTTTGAATTACTTGAAAAATTAGTAAAAGAATTAGATTGTCCTATTATTTTAGAGGGAAGAATTTGGGAGCCAAGCGAAGTTGATAAAGCATTTGAATTAGGTGCTTATAGTGTGGTTATCGGTTCAGCTGTTACTAGACCACAATTAATAACAAAAAGATTTATTGAGAGAGGATAAAATGACAAAAGTTTTAGCAATAGATGTTGGTGGAACAAAATTATCTTATGCAATTATTAATGAAAAAGGTGAGTTTTTAAGCGAAGTTAAAAAAACTTCCACATCAAAAAATATTGAAGAATTAGTACAAACTTTCAAAAATATTATTGCTGAAAACGAAAATGAAATCGACATGACAGCCTTTGCAACAGCAGGTGCTGTTAATATTGAAAATACAAAAGTTGATTCTTCAACTCCAAATTTGCCCAAAGGCTATAATGATATAGATCTTTCCACTCTAAGCGCAAAACCAGTATTTGTTGAAAACGACGCAAATGCGGCTGCTTGGGCAGAATATAAGGTAGGTAGTGCAATTGGGGAAGATAATAATATTACGATAACACTTGGAACTGGTGTTGGTGGTGGTTTTATTGTTAATGGAAAACTATTGCGTGGAAAATCTGGTCGTGGTGGCGAAGTTGGTAGTATGAAAATCAATGGTCATGGCAGAGTTTGCACTTGTAACCGCAAAGATTGTTGGGAAAGTTATGCCTCTGGTACTGGTTTAAAATATACAGCCGAAGAAGTTGCACAAACAGACCCTATTTTTTCTACCAGTATATTCAAAAATAAGCAGCCAAAAGAAGTTACAACTTATGATATTGTTGCTGGATTAAAAGAAAATGATGAATATTCAATAAAAGTATTTAATATTTGGAAACAAGATTTAATAACTGGTCTAATAAATATCACTAACATTTTTGACCCAGAAACAATAGTAATTTCGGGTGGAATGGGTGAATTTATTGATACAAAAGAAGTAGAAAATGCAGTAAATTCTGAAATTGTTGTATCACCAATAAAGATAAAACTAGCTAAAGCTGGCAACCATGCCGGCATGATTGGAGCAGCACTACTTGCTTGTGAAAAATTTTAGACAGCAAGAAATATTTACTGTATAATCAAATTATTATGATTGTTTAAGAGGTTTATTATGAAAGTTGTTCTTAATATTTTATGTTGGATATTAGTTGCAGTATGTTGTTATTTCCCATTTGCATATCCACATAGTGAAATGGATAGACAAGAAATAAAAGTTAGCCATATTTTAGTGAATACACAAGAAGAAGCAGCTAATTTTAAAAAAGAAATTGATGAAAAGAAGCAAACTTTTGAACAAATTGCAGAAAAATATTCTTTGTGTGAATCTAAAAAAAATAAAGGTGATATTGGTTTTAACATGAGAGGAAGATTAATCCCAGATTTTGAAAAAGCTGCATATTCACTTGAAGTAAATAAAGTATCAGAACCAGTACAAACAACTGAAGGTTGGCACTTAATCAAAGTTACTGAGGTTAAACATTATTCTGATAAAGAAAACTTTGAAAGAAGATACAATTATATTTAGATTTATAACAGTAGCAAGTTAAAATTGAATAAATTTCATTTTTTATATATAATCCTACTGTCAAGGTAATGAGGTAAATTATGACTAGAAATCAACTTCCAGAAGGTGTGGGCAAAAAGATAGTTGAAGCATTAAAAAGACAAGCTGAAGCTGATGTAACTCCTATTGCAGAAACAGAAACTTCACTAGGTGCTAGTGTTCCTTTAACAGATATTCAAGAGTTACCAGAAGTTGGTTTTGAACCTTTAGCAGAGGAAGTTGAAACAGAAACAATTGTTGAAGAAGATAATTCAATGTCTATTCCACTTGGTGCGTTTCCAGTGAAGGAAGAGCCAGCTCCACAACAACAAGAATATTATTTTGAAAAACCAGTGTATAACGAAATAAATGAAACAAAAGTAGAGCAAACTTATACACCAGTAACACCAGTTGCTCCGGTTGCACAACAATCAATGGTTAATGTTGCTACTGGTAAGGTTAGCATGCCTTCAAATGTTGCAATGTTAAAAAGCTTAATTTCCACATTGCCAGTTGGAGTTACAAAACAAACAGGTGCACAAATTATTAGACAAACGCTTGAAGCTACTGGTATTCCAATGAATACTGTATTAAAAGAAGCCCAAGAAATGCAAGAAGAATTAAATAGTTCTACAAGAGAATGTATGATGAGAATACAAGAATACAAATCAAATATTCTACAACTAGAACAATCTGTTAATGAATACCAAAAGAATATTACTCAAATTAACGATTTAATTAGCTTATTCTTACTAACAGATAGAAAATAATAAAAGCTTAGCTTTTGGGTTTAAGGTTTTATTTAAACACATAAATTAATAGAAAAGACTAAATGAGTTTGCATTTAGTCTTTTTTTGATAAAATTTAACTATATAAAATATAAAGTGGAGGCAATATGCAAGAAAATACTAACGTAAAAGAATCAACTTCTTCTATTGATGTTATTAGACAAGGAAGGATTGACAAAGCTCAAAATTTAAGAGAACAAGGGTTTAATCCATACCCATATAAGTTTGAAAAAACTGCATCAGCAAAAGAGCTTCAAGAAAAGTATAAAAATCTTGCAGACGGTGAAGAAACAGAAGATAGATACAGTGTTGCTGGTCGTGTTATGGCAATCCGTAACTCTGGCATGTTTATCGATTTAATGGATGACACTGGAAAAATTCAAATTTTCTCTCACAAACAAAATATTGACCCAGAACAAATTAAACTTTTAAAACTTGTTGATATCGGTGATATTATGGGCTTTACTGGTGATATTAGAAGAACACCACGTGGCGAATTAAGTATTAAAGCTGTTAGTTTTGAAGTTTTAACAAAATCTTTAAAACCATTACCAGAAAAATTCCATGGTTTAACAGATGTTGAAACAAAATATCGTCAACGTTATGTAGATTTAATTATCAATGAAGAAACTAGAGATACTTTCAGAAAAAGAAGTTTAATTATCCAAAAAATTAGAGAATTTTTAGCAGAAAGAGGATACTTAGAAGTTGATACTCCTATCCTTCAAACAGTAGCTTCTGGTGCTAACGCTAGACCATTTAATACTCACCATAACGCTTTAGATATGGATATGACAATGAGAATAGCTCTTGAGTTATATCTAAAGAGATTAATTGTTGGTGGTGTTTCTGAAAGAGTTTATGAAATCGGTAAATGCTTTAGAAATGAAGGCATCGATACTCGTCACAATCCAGAATTTACAATGATTGAGTTATACCAAGCATATGCTGATTACAACGATATGATGGAATTAACAGAAAATATGGTTGCTTATGTTGCTCAAGAAGTTCTTGGAACAACAAAAATCAAATATGGTGAACACGAAATTGATTTAACTCCACCATGGGATAGAAAAACTATGATTGGTGCTATTCAAGAATACACTGGTGTTGATTTTATGACTTGTAACAACTTAGAAGAAGCAATTAAATTAGCATCAACTATTGATGTTTATGCAGAAGATTGTGATTCTTGGGGTAAAGTAATTGACCAAGTATTTGAAGAAAAAGTTGAACCAAGTTTAATTCAACCGGTTCATATTATCGATTATCCATTAGAAATTTCTCCATTGGCAAAAGTTCACAGAGATAATCCTCGTTTAACAGAACGTTTTGAAACACGTGTAAATGGTTGGGAAATTGCAAACGCATTCTCTGAGTTAACTGACCCAATTGACCAAAGACAAAGATTTGAAAGCCAAGCATTGTCAAAAGCTAATGGTGACGAAGAAGCTATGGAAATTGATGAAGACTTCATTGAAGCATTAGAATACGGTATGCCACCTACTGGCGGTATGGGCATGGGCATCGATAGACTTGTAATGCTTTTAACTAATTCTCAAACAATCCGTGATGTAATTGCGTTTCCAACGATGAAAAACAAATAGACAATATGGCTACAACATAGTGTAGTATTTAAAATTGACTATTGACTACTTCTAAAAAACAGTTATAATAAGATTGTTATATTTAAGGAAAGGGGTTTTACACCATGAATAAAGAAGAATTAGTACAAGAGATTTCAAAAAAAGCTAAAGTTACTCAAAAAGATGCAGCTGAAGTTTTAAACGCAATTATGTCAACAATTGAAAAAACTGTTGCTAAAGGTAAAAAAGTAACATTAGTTGGTTTTGGTACTTTTGAAGCTAGAAAAAGAGCTGCTCGTACAGGTCGTAACCCACAAACTGGCGCAGCTATTAAAATCGCTGCTAAAACAGCTCCTGTATTCACAGCTGGTAAAAAATTCAAAGACGTAGTTAACAAAAAATAGTTGAATTTACGTAGAACGGAGTCGAGCAAAGCGAGCGAGTTCGATTATGTGAGGGCAAAGTGAATGACAGCGATAGCGAAATGAACTGCTTGCCCGAGAGGAAGTAAATTCAAATCTTAGAATTTTAAACTAATTATAAAAAAGACTGGTAAGAAGCTTATCAGTCTTTTTTGATTTTCAAAATATAAATTGTTGGCAAACAATTTTTTCTATAATAAACTAATAGTATGAAATATATAGAGAACGTAAGAAATTTTTGTATCATCGCACATATTGACCATGGCAAATCAACGCTAGCTGATAGATTACTTGAAAAAACAGGTACTATTGCAGAACGTGATATGCAAGATCAATTGCTTGATAGTATGGATATTGAGCGTGAACGTGGTATCACTATCAAATTAAATGCTGCAAGAATGAACTATAAAGCAAAAGACGGCAAAGATTATGTATTAAACTTAATTGATACTCCTGGTCACGTTGATTTTTCTTACGAGGTTTCACGTTCTTTAGCAGCTTGTGAAGGTGCTTTATTAATAGTTGACGCAACTCAAGGTGTTGAAGCACAAACATTATCAAATGTTTATTTGGCTATTGAACAAAATTTAGAAATTATTCCAGTAATTAATAAAATAGATTTACCTTCTGCCGATGTTGAAAGAGTTAGAGCAGAAATAGAAGAAGTTTTAGGTATTGATGCTTCTATGGCAATTCCAGTTAGTGCAAAAGCTGGTATTGGTATTGAAGATGTATTAGAGGCTGTTGTTGATTTTGTTCCACCACCAGAAGATACATCTGATAAACCTTTAAGAGCATTAGTATTTGATAGTGCTTATGACCAATATTTAGGAACACTTTGTTTCTTTAAAGTTATAGATGGCAACATTAAACTTGGCGATAAAATTAAATTTATGGCAAGTGCTAAGGAATATGAAATTACAGAGCTTGGCTACTTAAACCCAAGAAGAGTTCCAGTTAAAGAACTAAAAACTGGTGACGTAGGTTATATGGGGTGTTCTATAAAAGAGGTAACTCGTTTTGTAGGTGATACAATTACAACTGTTGAAAATGGTGCTAATGAAGCATTAGGTGGTTATAAAGAAGCTCTACCTATGGTATTTTCTGGTATGTATCCAGTTGATAACGACCAATATCAAGATTTAAAGGAAGCATTAGAAAAGCTAAAATTAAACGATTCTAGTATAACTTTTGAACCAGAAACATCATCTGCTTTAGGTTTTGGTTTCCGTTGTGGTTTCTTAGGTATGCTACACATGGAAATTGCGCAAGAACGTATTGAAAGAGAATACGGAATAACGCTTGTAACAACAGCGCCTAGCGTAATTTATAAAGTTCATAAAACAAATGGCGAAATTGTTGAAATTGATAACCCAGCAAATTTACCAGACGCTCAATATCGTGATTTTATTGAAGAACCTTATGTAAAAACTACTATTATTACTCCAAATGAGTTTGTAGGTTTGTTAATGGAATTAGCCCAATCTAAACGTGGCATTTTCCAAAATATGACCTATATTGATAAGGTTAGAGTTTCACTTCACTATGAAATTCCATTGAGTGAAATTATTACAGATTTTTATGACCAATTAAAATCACGTTCAAAAGGTTATGCAAGTTTAGATTATGAATTTAGTGAATACAAACGTTCTGACCTTCAAAAGTTAGATATCTTGCTTGCTGGTGAAATTGTTGACGCATTAAGTGCTATTGTTCATAAAGATAGCGCCTTCTATGTTGATCAAAAATTAACATCTAAATTAAGAGAAATTATTCCAAGACAAATGTTCGAAGTTGCAATACAAGCTGCAATAGGTGGTAGAATTATTGCTAGAACAAATATCAAAGCTTTAAGAAAAAGTGTACTTGATAAATGTTATGGCGGTGATATTTCCCGTAAAAGAAAATTGTTAGAAAAACAAAAACGTGGTAAAAAGCGTATGAAAGCCGTTGGAAGGGTAGAAGTTCCTCAAGAAGCCTTTATGGCAGTATTGAGCCTAAATGACGACTAAAGGAGGTAAAATTGGCACTTGATACAGCACTTGTAATGATTTTAGCAGGCGGTGAAGGCAAAAGATTATTTCCA
>JAFTSM010000006.1 GCA_017467305.1 Candidatus Gastranaerophilales bacterium | reverse complement strand
TCTAAGCTCAGCTTAAAGCAAGCTAAGCGACGCTTGCTCTGATGTTGCTTCGCTAAAAAGTTTAACTATCCTGCTTGGTTACTCGCGATAAATGGCTTCGGTCTTGTTCATCACAAGCCCTACAGCCTCTGCTCGCAATCCGCTCCGAAATGGACTTTATTTTTATTTCCTTTTCTTTATTCAAAAAAGAGTAATAAAAAATGAAATATGATAGCATATATTTTTTTTCTTTAAGAATACTTAGTGAAACAACAACACAGTGTAGCGGTTGCGTAGCAACTTTAGCGAAACTTTTAGTTGAACTTAGTATTGTAAGAAAAAAATATCTAGCAGAATATTTTATTTTTTATTATTTCATTGTTTTAATCTTCTGGATTGCCACAAAAATCAAAGATTTTTTCGCAATGACTTATATCCATAACATTATTTATGTAAATAAAGGTGCATCAACAACAAATGTTACAGGTCCATCATTTAATAATTGGACATCCATATGCGCACCAAAAACACCAGTTTTAACTGGGATATTTTGTTCTCTAACTTTTGAAATAAAATATTCATACATTTCATTTGCTTCATTTGGTGCCATTGCTTTATCAAAGCTTGGACGAGTACCCTTTTTTATATCACCACATAATGTAAATTGTGAAACAATCAAAATTTCACCTTTAACATCTTTTATGGATAAATTCATTTTCCCATTTTCATCAGAAAAACATCTAAGAATACTAACTTTATTTGCAAGCCAGTCGGCTTGAGTTTTTGTATCACCTTTCTCGACTCCAAAAAGAATTAAATACCCCTGTTCTATTGAACTGAATAATTCATTATCAATAGTGACAGAGGCATTTTTAACTCTTTGTATAACAAGCTTCATTATTTAACCGCAATAACTTCTATTTCTGCTAAAGCACCTTTTGGTAATTCCTTTGCAGCCACACAAGAACGTGCAGGTTTAGAAATGAATGCTTTTTCGTATAAACCGTTAAATACTGCAAAATCTTTCATATCAGCAATAAAACAAGTGGTTTTTACAACATCTTCAAATCCATAACCAGCGGCTTCTAACAGACCACCAATATTTTGTAGGATTTGTTCTGTTTGTTCTTCTATTGTTCCACCAATAAATTCATTTGTTTCTGGATTTATTGCAATTTGTCCTGAACAATAAAGAGTATTGCCACATTGATATGCTTGTGAATAAGGCCCAATTGCTTTAGGAGCTTTATCTGTTGAAATAATTTTATTCATTTGCGTCAATTTCTCCTAATTTGTTTTGAACTGCTTCTTCAACATTTTCAATCATTGCTTCTTCGCTAGAAGAATCTTTAGTATCAGTTACAACGATTTTGTTTACAGCCATTACTGAGTCGTTTTCCATTAAGTTTTGGATACGAACACCAGTTGCAGGTCTGCCTTGACGTGAAATATCTCCAGCTTTAATTCTAGAAACAATACCGTTTTGAGTTACAACCATAATTTCATCAGTTTCTTCAACAACAGTTAATGCTACTAATCTTGAAGCTGCTGATTTAAATTTAGTTGCAATTAAACCAATACCACCTCTATTTTGTGCTCTAAATTCAGACATTTTAGAACGTTTACCAAAACCGTCAGAAGTTACAACTAATAAATCTGCATCATAAACATTTCTTGGGATAATATCACAACCGATAATAGTATCAGAAGAACGCAATTTCATTGAGTTTACACCTCTAGCAGTTCTGCCTAAAGGTCTTAAATCATCGATAGCAAATCTGATAGCCATACCACAACTTGTTGCGATAAATACATCATCAGTATTGTTTGCTTGTTTTACCCAATTTAATGTATCACCTTCTTCTAAGCCGATTGCGATAATACCGTTTCTTCTGATAGAAGCGAAGTTATCTAAACCAATTCTCTTAATGTAACCTTTTTTAGTTAACATAATTAAGTTTGAATTTGGATCAAAACTTGAAACTGGTACTACAGCTGTGATTTTTTCATCTTGTTCTAATGGTAATACGTTGATGATTGGTAAACCTTTAGCTTGTCTAGAACCTTCTGGGAAGTCATAAACATTTAAGCTGTATACTGTACCTTTGCTTGAGAAGAACAATACTTTATCGTGCATCATAGCTGTAAAGAAGTGTCCTACGTCATCATCTTCTTTTGTTTTAATTCCGCCTTTACCTCGAGTTGCACGGTTTTGACGTTCAAATATATCTAAAGAAATACGTTTAATATATCCTTGACGAGTAATAAATACGGCCATAGGAATATTTGGTGTTAAGTCTTCGATAGTCATTTCATCAGCTTCTGGAAGAATTTGAGTTTTTCTATCGTCGCCATATTTTTCTTTATCTTCGTTTAATTCTTGTTTGATTAAAGTTAGAACTTTATTTCTATCTGCAAGAAGAGCTTCATATTCTAAAATTTTCTTTTTCAAGTCGTCATATTCAGCTTTGATTTTGTCTTGTTCTAATCCTGTTAAACGTCTTAATTGCATTTCTAAGATTGCGTTTGCTTGGTCAACATCAAGACCGAATTTAGACATTAAGCCAATTCTTGCTTCTTCAGTTGTTTTTGATTTTTTAATTAGTTCAATAACTTCATCTAAGCTGTTTAATGCGATTAATAAACCTTCTAAGATATGAGCACGCATTTTAGCTTTTTTCAAGAAGAATAATGTTCTTCTTGTGATGATTTCAACTCTGTGTTCAATAAATTCGCTTAACACTTCAAGTAAGTTCATCAAACGAGGTTGTTGACCTACTAAAGCTAGCATATTAACGCCGAAAGTTGTTGTTAACTGTGTATATTTGAATAAATTGTTTTTAACAACTTCTGGTTTTGCATCACGTTTTAATTCAATAACAATTCTGATACCTTCACGGTCAGATTCATCACGGATATCAGAAATACCATCAATTTTCTTATCACGAACAAGTTCTGCAATTTTCATAATTAAAGCAGCTTTGTTTACTTGGTAAGGAATTTCTGTAACTACAATAGCAGTTCTTGATTGACGTCCGCCACCAGCAGGGATTTCTTCAAATGTAGAGATTGAAGACATTTTAATTGAACCACGACCAGTTGTATAAGCTTTTCTGATTTCTGAAACGCCAATAATACTCGCTGCAGTTGGGAAGTCAGGACCTTTTACGTGTTGCATTAATTCTTCAATAGTTAGGTTTGGATTATCGATTAATGCAATAGTACCGTCAACCACTTCGCATAAGTTATGAGGTGGGATATTAGTAGCCATACCAACAGCGATACCAGAAACACCATTTAATAATAGCATTGGTAAACGAACTGGTAGTACAGAAGGCTCTTCTAATGAACCGTCGAAGTTTGGCACGAAATCAACAGTTTCACAATCGATATCAGCAAGCATTGAAGTTGTGATTTTATGCATTCTTGCCTCTGTATACCTCATCGCAGCCGCGCCGTCACCGTCAACAGAACCAAAGTTACCGTGACCATCAACTGTTAGATATCTTGTATTGAAGTCTTGAGCCATACGAACCAAAGCTTCATAAACAGAGCTGTCGCCGTGTGGGTGGTATTTACCTAATACTTCACCAACGATTCTTGCACACTTTTTGAATGGTTTATCAGGAGTCATACCTAACTCATTCATTGCGAATAAAATACGTCTGTGTACTGGTTTTAGACCATCTCTTACATCTGGTAATGCTCTACCTACAATAACTGACATAGCATAGTCTATATAACATTGTTTCATCTGTTCGCGAATATTAACAGGAACAATCTTGCCGTCTTCAAATAAATTCTGTTGAGCCAAAACTTTTACCCCTTTATAAAATTAAAATTGTTATCCCTCACTCACATGAATATGCTCATGATACCTATATTGTAACATAAACACGCTTTTGAGCAAATTTGTTAAATTCTTTTCTCTTGTTCTCAATATAAAAAATTTTGGGGGCAAAAATTATTTTTAGACGTTTTGTGTATGTAGCTCAATGTATTATAAAGCCAAGAAAGGATGTAAAATGAAAGTATCTTTAAATACGGCAATTTCACGTAATTTAAATACAAAGAAAACAAATACTGTATCAAATAGTATTGAAACGAGAGGAAGTAAAAAAGAAAATAATGGATTATCTTCATTAGATTATAGAGCATTAGTCAACAAAGCAACTATGAATAAAAGTAAACAGGTGTCTTTTGGACGTAATGGTTTATGCTTAATTGATAAAACAATTTGGGATAAACTTTCAGACAAGGAAAAACTTGAATATTGGAAACATCATGGTTCTTATGAATTTTTTGGGTTAGATAAAGATTGTGTTTATAATAGCGATTGTGTTTTCCATACTGATTTAGACAGATTAAAATCAAGAATTAATTTTGCAAATAATTTTGCAGGTCATTATGAAATATATACGCCAATGCCTTGGCATGGTGAAACAAGCACATATGGATTTTTATCTCATCTTAGACAATGTTTTTGTGATGATGAGCAAGAGGAAAAGAAAAGACAAGATTTTGCGTTGTTCTTGAAAAATAATATTTATCAAAAATCATATAGTCGCAATCGTAAAGGTGTTGTAGAAGCAGTTCAAGTAGATATGCGTTATGCAATAAGAGGGAATAAATTAGATGATAATGCAGTAATACTGGCAAAAACTAATTATAACGCCTTTGATGATATAACCAGATTGAGTGATAAAGTTATTTCTCATATTGGTAAAACGGGGTTTGATATATCTTATTTGTATGATATTGCAGTTAAACATCTAAATAATGAAGAATTATCGGATGAACAACTTGATTTCTTAGCTGATTTAAATTTATACACAAAAGCGTATGGTGAAAAATGTGATAAATTATTATCTATTTTTGAAGATTTAAAATTAGATGAGCGAGTTGATGTTCAAGATTGGGTTGAAAATCCGGATGGAACAACATCGCAAGTATTAAAAACAAAATACTCTGAATTTTACAAAGTAACAAACGGAACGTCAAATACGTATTTGGCAAATGAACGTTATAGAAACTATGTTAACAATGATGTACACCAGTATTACCCATATATGATTAACTTCCCGAAAGGAACATTTAGGCCAACTAGTGAAGTGGAAATAAGATATTCAAGACCAAAAGGTAACGATTATTATGATTTTAGAGAAAAAATAGTAAATTCTTATTATGATGGGGAAAAACGTGCTGTTTCAATGCCGGCAAATGGAACAGTATACTTTGAAAAACTTGAATATTAATTCCAAGATAATATATGAGAAAGAGGATGGTATTATATCGTCCTCTTTTGTATTTTTATTTTATAATCTAATAAAAAGAGAGAATAAAAAATGACTTCTACACTAAATGAAAACATTAAAGATATAGTTAAAAATACTAATTTTCAGCATGTGGCAATTATTATGGATGGTAATCGTCGTTGGGCAAAAAAAAGATTATTGCCTTCTGCAGCTGGACATAAAAAAGGTGTTGAGGCACTTCGTTCGACTTTGAAAGCTTGTGCTAAGTTTGGTATTAAATATTTAACGGTATATGCTTTTTCTACAGAAAATTGGAATAGAGATAAAGAAGAAGTAGAGTTTTTGATGTCTTTATTGGCAAAAACAATTGTGAATGAAGTTCCAGAGTTTATTGAAAATGATATCAAATTAACTTTTATTGGTGATAGAAAAACATTAAGTAAAGATATTATTGAAGTCCTTGAATTTGGCGAAAAAGAAACAGCTCATTGTAAGACTTTAAACCTTCAAATTGCATTTAACTATGGTGCAAGAATGGAAATAACAAATGCTTTTAAAGCACTTGCAGAAAAAGTTAAAAATGGCAAATTAGAATTAAACGAGATAAATGAAGATTTAATTTCTCAAAATCTATACACATCCAATATTCCTGACCCAGATTTATTAATCAGAACTGGTGGAGAACAAAGAATTAGTAACTATTTGTTGTGGCAATGTGCATATTCTGAAATATATATTACAGATATTTTTTGGCCGGAATTTGATGAAAATGCACTTGCTGATGCTGTTTTAGAATTTAATTCAAGACAAAGAAGATTTGGAAAATAAACTATGATAAAGATTATTCTTGCAACATCAAACCCTCATAAATTAGATGAAATCAATGCAATAAATACTAATCCAGATATAGTTTTTGATGTTGTTAATGGTGACTTCGCCCCAATTGAAAACGGTAAAAATTTTATAGAAAATGCAACTATAAAAGCAAAAGAAGCTGCAAAAATAATGAAAACATATTGTTTGGCTGATGATTCTGGTTTATGTGTAGATGCTTTAGAAGGACGTCCGGGTATACATTCGGCAAGATATGCAGAAACTCAAAAGGAAAAAATTGAAAAATTATTAGCAGAAATGAAAGATGTACCCTATGATTGGAGAGCAGCACACTTTGTTTGTTCAATGGTTTTGGTTGATAAAGATGGAAATGTTATACATTCCGAAACCGGCAAAGTTCATGGTTATATAGATGATTCCCCTAAAGGAACAAATGGATTCGGATATGATCCGATATTTTTTATACCTTCTAAAAACAAAACAATGGCAGAACTTCCAGAAGAAGTTAAAAATGATATTTCGCACAGAGCAAATGCGCTAAAACCAATGCTCAAATGGATTGAAGCAAATTTGGTTTTACATGAATAATATTATGGATACTATAAAAACAAAACTAAAAACATTTAGTTTTGAAAAGAGTTGAATAAAATAAAATTAGAAATCTATAGCGAAGGATAGTAAGAACAAATTAGCGAAGAAATTGCAGGCGAGGACTTGTTTGAGGCAATGTAATTGCCGAGTTCCGCAGTTTGACTGAGCTTAGATGTTGTCTATCCGTAGCTACCGGATGATAATTTTATTTTATTCAAATATAATAACAAACAATATCTAGCAGAATATTTTATTTTTTATTATTTTTAAATTTATAAAATAAATGCAATTTCCAATCCGTTCAATAATAATTATTTTTTTTACTATCTATAACATTATTTATGTATTTAAACACTTATAAATTAACAACATTAAAATCTTCGCATAGCTCACTAAAGTATTTTTTCATTACTTCTGAATGACAAGTAAAGAAAAGAACTTGATTTGTTTTAGAAAACTCTTTTAAACATTTAATTGCATTTTTAGTTCTTACAGAATCAAAATTAACAAAAGCATCATCTATAATTAATGGCAAATCCAATTTCCCATTTGGTTCTAGTGTAACTTTATCTTTTGAATAGTTAGATGCAAAACCAAGTCTTAATGCAAAATACAATAATTCTTTAGTCCCACGAGAAAGATGTTTCCACTCTTTTATTCTTGTACAATCATCGTTTTGGATTAATTCATTTTCCAAATTTATTTTGGTATATTTTCCATCTGTCATAATAGACAAAAACTCTTGCGCTTTTTGAAGATTTGTCTGTTTCTTATCAAAATTCAATTTCGCTTTTTCACACAGAGCAAGCATAATTTTTTCTTTAAATAATTTTGTAATATTACTATCATACTTTGCTTGTAGAATATTTCTTTTTATTTTTAAATCTTCTAAACTACGAATATGTTCCAAAGAATGTTTTTTCCCCAATAATTCTTCTTTTTCTTTGTTTTTACAAGCAATTTCAAATTCTAATTCAGAACGTGACAACAAAGTATCAAATAACACATTGCAATCTTGTTTTTGCTCTAATCTTGATTTTTCTTCTTTATAACTATCTATTTTTATTTGTAAGGTTTCTAACTTTTCATTTAGCTTTGAATTTTCTAAATAATATATTTTTAACTGTTCTATTTTTTCAGCAAATACCTCATTAAAAGGTATATCAATTTTGTTTTCTAAAATAAAATTTTTAAATTCATTTTGAATTTCATCATTTTGATTTAATAAACCTAGATTTATCTTTTCAATTTTTACTTTTTCCTTAATAACATCTTTTGCTGTATTTATTATATCAATTACTTGCAAATATTCATTTTCAAATATTTCAACATCTTTAAAATCTGATTTAATTATTTCTTTATTCTTACAAATTATCTTATTTTTTTCTATTTCTAATTTTTCTATATCTTCATTTACATTCTCAAGTTTTTGAGCTTTTTCTTCTTTTTCTTGTATTTTTTCTGCTAACTGTTCTTTTTTTGTATAGATTTCTTGTTTTAAATCACTAACTTTTAACATCATCAATGCTTGCTTCATATTTAAAATTTCAGGATATATATCCTTCAATTTTAATTTCAAATCTTCTACAATTTTGTCTTTTGCAATTTTATTATTTTCAAACTCAGATGATAGTTTATTTTTATCAATTGCAACCTTTAAAGCATAAATAACGATTATCGAAAGTAAAAAGATAACTGAAACAACAGCACCCCAAACGTACATTTTATTATAAAAAGCAAATATAGAACTAACCATTGTTATTAAAGTAATTAGGCAGGAGATAATTAATAAATTTTTACTAGATATTGTTCCATTTGAACTAGTTACAAGTTGATTTTCTGCTTCTGTAATTTGATTTTGAAGATAATTAAAATATTTTAGCCCTTCATCTAAATATTTATGCAATTCTTCTAACTCATCAATAGAAGAAGAAAACTTATATTTAGAATTTAATAAATCTATCTTTTTATCAATATTTACAATAGTTTCAGATAAACTCTTTTTATCATTTTCATATAATTTTAGCTCATCTTCAATTTTTTTAAATTCTTCAAGAGAACTTGCAACTTGTTTTATACCAGAATAATTAACAGAAAAAGAGTTTATCTCATCTTCTGTTAAATCAATATAAAATTCTTTTTTTAGCTTATTTATTGCAAACAATATTTTTGAATTTAATTCATCTATCTTAGATTTATTTTCGACAATATTTTTTAGATTGTTATTAAAATTTAGTGCCTTTTCATTTAATTTCAAATATTCATCACTATTTTTTACTAAATTAGAATTAAAATTAATAGCCAAAGATTTATATTCTTCTTCAATTTCTTTAATTCTTTTATCTAATTCATTAATTCTTTCAATTATTGAATACTTTTCTAAGTTTGAAGATAATTTTTGTAATTCTTCATTTATAGTATTCAGCGAACTAACTACATTATTGTAATTTTTTTCACTATCAGAATATTCTTTTATTTCTTTATTCAAGGAAAGAATTTCAGTTTTTAACTTTGCAGTATCATTGATAACATTTCTTGAACCTAAAACTTCATTAACACTCTTTCTTGTTTTTTCAACGTAAGAATTTAAATATTCACAAGAAGAATCTTTCATCAGATTAATAAAGGTTTTCGCATCTTTCTCTTTAACACACATTAAATCATCAATGTTAATAGAAAATACATTTGAAAACTCTTTTGATGCAATATGCTGTTTTAATACACTATTATCAAGCTTTTTATTATCAGATAATGAGTAGATAATATTTTTTGAATGTTTCGACCTTGTTTCAACAAGATAGTTTTGACCTAAGAATCCAACAAAAACCTTACCCGCATCCCCACTATCTTTTATAAATAATGCTGTATTTATAAAATCTATTAACGAACTTTTTCCAACTTCATTTGCACCACAGATTAGATTTAATCCAGATGTAAAGTTATAATCACAACCAGTAACTATATCTTTTTCTGTTTTTTCTATTATTGCTTTTTCAATAATAAACTTATTCATCTAACCCTCTTTTTTATCGTTATATATATTTGAGCATAGTTTTTTAGCTTCTTGTTGCACAAGATATAGTATTTCATCTTTGTTCAATGTAGAAGAACAGACCTTACCAACATCGTCAAAAACTTTTGAATATATAGTCTGTAAATCTTCTTCATTTTCAAGAAGATGGTACAACTCACCAGCTATCCCGTCATCATTTTTCAAAACTTCATCATCTATTCTCGGTGTTGTTAAATTTTCTATTTGAGAAATATACACTTCAAAAGATGAATAAGTCTGTATTCTTTCAAATATATCTTCATAAAACTGATTATTAATTAAGGAATAAAAACTAACACATCCAACTAATTTTAAAGATATTAAATATGTTTCACATAAATTTTGTTGAGAAGAAATTGCTTGATTGATTTCTTCACAAATCAGCTCAAAAGCTTCTAATTCTTCATTTGTATTAGACAAATTAATTTCTAATTCTTCATATCTGACAACATCCATAGGAACAAATTCGTTTTCAACAACCTTATTATTTTGTACCTTTATATATCGAACACCATGTTCACCTTTTTCCTTAGTGTTTCGACCTTGCAGAGTACCAGAATAGAATACGTTATCAGTTAATTGTTGAGGAGTATGAATATGCCCTAAAGCACAATAATCAAAATTCATATCTTTTAATTGAGATAACGCACAAGGTGCATAAGGACTTTCTGTAGTTGCATCAATATCACAATGCAACAAAGCAATATTAAAATAATTTTGTTCTATATTCTCTACAAAAGAAAGTATATCACTATTAAACTTTTCTTCTTTAAAGCTTACAGAATGTATATACCCACCAATTTGATTATCTTTTCTATAGAATGGTAACTTTACAGAAACTGGAGTATTTACCCCTACAATTTTGATTTGTGAATTTTCATCAAAATTAAAAGTATTTTTGTTATATGAAAAAATAGGGTCGTGATTACCACATACCACAAAAACTTGAATATTTTCTTTCTCCAATTTTTTTAAAAAGTTTTTAAATATAAATTTGGAAGAAAAATCAAACTCAGAAGAATCAAATGTATCACCAGAGATTAAAATAAAATCAACTTTTTTATCAACGGCAAAATTAAAGACTTTTTCCAAAGATTTTTCTACGGCACTTTTATATATGTCTATCTTATTTTCAGCGTGAGAATACTCCGATAATCCAGAGAAAGGTCTACCCAAATGTATATCTGATAAATGAATAAAAGAAAAGCTCAAAATATTCTAACCTCAACTACTTCTATAATATTAATATTTATAAACTTCGTCAATTTTAGAATTAAAGTTTTTAAGTTTAATGCCGATATTCAATACAGTTTTATAAAAAGAAAAGGTAGTATTATGACTAATATTAATGGTGTTCCTCCCTATAATTCAAATCAAGAGAATATAAAAACAAATTATGAACAGAATGATATCCAGCTTGAAAATATCAGTATTCTGTACACAACAGAAGCACAGGAAGAAGATAGAACTACCTTTGAGGACACATTCGATAAAGTCTTTGCAAGTGAGGTAGAACAAGGACAAGAATTTTTAAATGGGTTAATTGATAATAAAGATAGTTTAATGAAAGACTTAGGGCTAACTGATTCACAATACGATAGTTTAGCTTGTACAGCTCTAGCTTTAGCAAGCCAAGAAACCGGTATGGGTGAAGAAAAAGGCTACAATGAAGAAAATAAAGGTATTGGTAAATTATTTAGAGGTATTATGAAACAGATAGATGTGTTGAGAGGCGGTGCCTCAGCGTCATCTGGTTTAACACAAATGAAAATTTATGATTTTTTAAATGACTCAAGTAAACTATCTGAAGAACAAAGAAATATACTAAAAGACTACGGTATCACAGCCGACGGTATCGCTGAAAATAATTTGTATGAAAATCCAGACAAAGCAGCCATTGCTACTATGGTTGTATTGAAATCTTTAACTGAAAAATATGACGATTATAAAAAAGTTTTATCTACTGAAAACAAAAATTTAGAAGATAAATTAGGTATAACTTCTGAAGCAGAAAAAGCAGAAGTTAAAGCTGCTGGAGATGATATTTTAGCAAAAATTTCTGAAGCTTATGAAAACAACGGAAATGATGAGAAAAAATCAGAAATAAGAACTGCTTTCAAAGAATGGCTTCTAGCAAAGAATGATACTAAAAAATCTGATAAAGTAGATAAAGAATATAACGAAGAAATTCAACTTGAAGAACTAAACGAATTACTTGGTGGTAATCCAAAACTAGATGCCTCAGATTTAGACATTATCCGATATTCGCTAACAACATCTGGTAGCGAAATGAATATGACAGAATACTGTGCTTATGCTTGGAATAAAGGAACTGGAACAACTGGCATGCAATTAGATAGACTTCTTGCAGATAAAATTGGCACAATTTTAAAGAGCCCAGAAGATTTCGACTATGACCAATTCACTGTCAATGTAGCAACTCTTGCTGAAAAATATGCTAGCCAATCTTTATAGAAGAGATTAAATAATCAAACATTATTTAGCAAGATACAATTTTAAACAAGAATTCCCATATCCTTTTTCAGAACAATCATTCATAACATTATTTGCTGTTTGGTCTCTATATGCAGGTGTTAAACCGTCCTCAGTAAATACAGTTACAAAAATATCTTTGCCAAGCATGTTTGGTTCATCTAAACCATTAATATCATAGTGTATAACTAAAGCATATCTTGTATGTAACTTAACACCATAATAGTTCCATACTACACCCTTAGAACATATGTCTATATTTAAAAATGTACCGTCCTTTAAAACAGCGGTAATTATGTTTTGACCAACACCTATTCCTTTTCGATTATTATAAACATTTACTTTGTTTAAACCACGAGTATGGTATTCATTCCAACATCCAGCCTCATCATAACAAGTTTTGGTTACTTGGATGTTTGGTTCCAAAAATTCAAGATACCAATCTTCAATTTCAATTGGTGTATCTTTGGAAATATCAAAAATATAATCGCCACCCCATGCCCGAACCATTGTCATTGCATTAGCTATTGTTGCATAACCTTTTTTTGCAAGAGAGATTTGTTCTTTCTGTTTCAAGCGTGAGAACATAGGAGGAATAATGATAAGTGCGATAATTGCAATTATCGATACTATTAACATTGTACTTGTTGCTGTAATGCCCTTTTTCATATATTTTCCCATTGTCTCATGCAATATTACTAAATTAATAATTATTAGGCTTGAATTTTACAAAAGATTAACTAGCAAAATTTTTTATTAATAAGTTTTAAATGAATATTAAACACGAAGGAGGAAGCATGCTAATAACAAATATTATGGCACAGGACGTGCCTTGTCTTCCCTTTATTTCTAAACAAAGGCGAAAAACGGAACCAAGACAAACAGTTCAATATCAATGGCAGGTTGATTTAAATAATCTTCCAGAAGCAGCTCAAGGGGAAAGTCAAATATATATTCAGCCATATCAGATACAACAAATGCTGAAGTCAATGCAAACATCCCAGTCGCAACAACAAATTTCAAAAGAAAAACTAACTAAAACCCTCGAAAAAATAATCGAGGATGATAAAGAAAGAGAAACACCAGTAATTAAAAGTGTTCGTCCAAATTTTATTTCCCAGTTTTCACAAAAATTATGTAATAACCCAAACAAAAATGTCATTATTGGTATAAGTGGTGAATCAGCAAGTGGTAAATCTACAATAACAAAATTAATAAAAGAAACTGCTGATAACTTAGAGATAGATATTGAAGTAATAAGTGCTGATAATTATTTTAGGGATATATCTAAATTAATCCAAGAATATGGTTCATTTGAAGGGGTAATAGATGCTGGTTATGACTTAGATTCACCAGATAATTTCTACCTACAACAATTACATGACGATATTGAAAAATTAGAAAATGGTAACGATGTAAAAATTCCACAATATTTAATAAATGGAACTGGAAAATCAGTACCAAATGCAATTCCTAAAAAAGCAGAAAAAGTTATTATTGTTGAGGGAATGGCTGTAATGCACCCTCCAGTAAAAGAAGTTCTTGATGCTGAAATTTATGTAGACATAGCACCTGAAATACAAGCAGAAAGAGTTATACAAAGAGCTCCAGAAAGAAATCAAACATTAGAAGAAGCTATTAAACAGCTTACTTATGTAAGAGAAGCAGCAGCAAAATATATTCTTCCGAAAAAAGATAATGCAGATGTTATCATTGACGGTGGAGTAAATACAGAAAATCACAAGCAAATAATTGAAGATTTATTTTATGCTCTAAGTAAAAAATAAATCTTTTTTATTAAATAAAAAACATAAAGAATTCGGAACGACAAGATTTGAACTTGCGACCCCTACCACCCCAAGGTAGTGCGCTACCAGACTGCGCCACGTCCCGAAATTATTTAATTATATCATATGTCTGAAGCGCACTACGTGCTACCTCTCAAAAAATGATATTTAATCATTTTTCTCGGCAGAGTCAGACTGCGCCACGTCCCGAAATTATTTAATTATATCATATGTCTGAAGCGCACTACGTGCTACCTCTCAAAAAATGATATTTAATCATTTTTTTCGGCAGAGTCAGACTGCGCCACGTCCCGAAATTATTTAATTATATCATGAAGTCTATTTATCACTTTGTGAGACCAGACTGCTACCTCTCGTTCGAAATAACATTTAGTTATTTCTCTCTCGGCACAGTGTCCCGAAATTTATTCAATTATATCACAGAGCTAAAAAACTATTCTAACCCCAATTTATAATCACCAATTTAGTTTATGCCCTATTACAATAATTTATGATAAAATATCAGCTGGAGAGATTTAAGTATGAAAATTTGTGTTATTGGAACTGGATACGTTGGCTTGGTTGCTGGTACTTGCCTTGCTGATATGGGGAATTCTGTTATTTGTATTGATAACAATGAAGAAAAAATCAAAAAATTAGAAAAAGGGATTGTTCCAATATATGAACCTGGGCTTGAAGAATTAATTAAAATCAATGTAAAAGAAAATAGATTATCGTTCTCTACTGATTTATCATCAGCTGTTAAAACATCAAAGGTTTGTTTTATTGCTGTTGCAACTCCCCAAGATACTGACGGTTCTTGCAACCTAAGCTCTGTAATTGAAGTTGCTAAAGAAATAGCAAAAAATCTGAATGAATACAAAGTTATAGTGAATAAATCAACAGTTCCTGTTGGTACGGCAGAAAAACTTACAGCAATAATAAAAGACATAACCGATGTTGAGTTTGATGTTGTTTCTAATCCGGAATTTTTAAAACAAGGTGCTGCTGTTGATGACTTTTTATCTCCAGATAGGGTAATTATTGGTTCAAACTCTGAAAAAGCATCACAAATAATGAAGGATATTTATTCTCCATATTTTAAAACAGCAGATAGAACAATTTTTATGGATGTTAAATCCGCAGAAATGACAAAATACGTAGCAAATGCTTTTCTTGCAACAAAAATATCATTTATAAATGAAATGGCGAATATATGCGAAAAAGTTGGCGCTGATATAGAAAAGGTTCGTATTGGTATTTCTACTGATAATAGAATTGGCAACAAATTTTTATTTCCAGGTATTGGATTTGGTGGAAGCTGTTTTCCAAAAGATGTTAGCGCATTAATTTCTGTAGCAAAGGAAAATAATACTGGTTCTGACATGCTCCAAGCAACTAGAAATATAAACATTAATCAAAAAAAACTTTTTGTGGAAAAAATATTAAATTTCTACAATGGAGATATAAAAGGAAAAACATTTGCTGTATGGGGTTTGTCATTTAAACCTAAAACTAATGACATGAGAGAAGCTCCCTCTATAGATATAATAAATTCTTTATTAAAGCATGGTGCAAAAATCCAAGCTTACGACCCACAAGCAGGTGAGAATGCTTATTCTATATTCAAAGATACAATAGAGTACGCAAAGTCAGCTTATGATGCACTTGAAAACTCAAATGCAATAATTCTTTTAACTGAATGGAATGAGTTTAGAAGACCAGACTTTGAAAAAATAAAAAGCATGGTTGCAGATAATGTTATTTTTGACGGTAGAAATCAATATAACCCAGAAAAAATAAAGAGCTTAGGCATAAAATATATCAATATTGGTTCTTCATTAAATTAGTAAATATTAAGTTTTTTAAAGTTGTATTTTTGCGGATTAAATCATAGTGGCAGAAGAAAAACAAGTTTTTTTATCTAAATACATGGATTTTAACATGATATTTTTTGCTATAATCAAGACTTCTCACTAGCAAAAAAAAATATGTTGAGATTTGAAATACATGTACGAGTGGATGAATGGAAAAAATCATGAAAATTAATTCTATTACAGCCAATGCAGGGTATCTGAAGGGTAGGGCGTCAGAGCGTTCGACTGGAAGAAAGAGAGAGTGCGTACAAAATAACTTAAAACAAATGAATAATGACCAAATAAACACGACCATCAAGAGAAATTCTGATGGTCGTGTGAGTTTTAAGGGCGGTACTCCTTTCTTACACAAAGCTGCTAACTTCGCCGCAGATAATCCATTGGTTGCCGAAGCATTATTTGCACTAGTTGTAACTTGTGCAATGAGACCATTAACAATTATGGCTACAGCAAGAACAGAAGAAGACAAAGAAAAATGTGCTTACCAAGCAGCAAAATCAGTTTCTACTGGTTTAGTCGGTTTAGCAGTATCAGTTCTTGTTGGTATTCCAGTAGCGGCAGGTGCGAAATTAGCACAGAAAAAGGGTGCTTTTGACATGCCAGATTCAATGAAGAAAGAATCATTGAAAATTGTAAAACAAGGTGTTGATGACTTAACCGCAATAGCTAAAGATTTCGCAGAGAAAAACCAACACCCAGAACTTGTTAAACAAATAAATACGTTAACATCTTCTGGCAAATTAAATCTTGGATATTTCAAAGACCTTGGCAAAGGGGCTGAAAAAGCGTTTAAAGAAAAAATCGAAGAAGTAGCACCTCAAATAAAAGATTCTGTTGCTAATGCAATTAAGGAACAAAAAACTGTCGATAATTTTGGTAGAACAAGTAAAAACATTATCGATAAAATGTTCCAACCTATAGTAATGCCAGTTCGAGCAACTATTACTACGGCACTAATTCCTGTAATATTGGGTGCATTAGGTATAAAGAAAACAGGAAATAAACCCAAAGAACAATCTAAGGAACAGACAAAAGCTGAAACAGAACAACCAAAAGATGCAAAACAAATTCAAAAACAAAATACAACAAATTTTGGTTTAACAAACTATGGAATGTTCCAATTAAATAATGAAAAAGATATTTTTAAATCTTTTTCAGGGATGGTGAACAATGAAAATTAATAGCATTAATACACAATATCAATTAAATACGAGAAGAACTCAAAACAATAAAACTTCTCAGAACCAACAAAATCCATCTTTTGGTGGTGTAAAGGATGTAATTGCTGAACCATTATCAAATTTTTACGATAAGGTAGCAAGTAACGGTAAATTCCAAAAGTTTGTTACTAAATTCAGCAGAACAAATTCATTTACACACTTAATGGTTGCGGAAAGTTGTTTCTTATCTGGTTTCTATATGATTAATACACTTAGAAACAAAAAAATCAAAAAGGAACAAAAACCTCAAATGTTAATCAATGATGCAATGACATTAGGCGTATCTACTGCAGGTGCATACTTACTAGATGATAAAGTTTCTGGCGTTGTAACAAAAGTTGCTGATAACTATTTTAAAAACAATAAAGATTTTTATATAGATAAAGCAAAAGATACAGCTCAAAAAATGGCATCTAGTATAAAAGAAGAAATTGGTGCTGCAACTGTTGATGCTTCTGATGATGCAATTGCTGCTATTACAAAGAAAATCAGCGGACAGTTTAAGGGAATGGATAAATCAAAAGCATTCCAAATTACTGCTGATAAATTAGATGAAGTAACAAAAACAGTAGCTACGGCAATCAAAGAGAATAAAGGTAGCGCTGATAAAGCAAAAGAAGCTGTTGCAGGAACTATTGATGATATTTATGGCAAATTAGCTGGTAAAATGGAAGCAGATAAAATTATGCCTGGTATAAATAAAATCAAAACATTAGTTATATTTGGTATTATATACAGATATTTGGGTCCTGTACTTGTTACCCCATTAGCTAATAAGTTAAGTTCTAAATTCTTTGATAAAAAGAAACCAGAAGAACAAAAAACTCAACAAGCAAAATAACAAACAATATTCATCCATAAAAAGAGAAGTTTTATAACTTCTCTTTTTTATATATTAGAGCGATATTGAATTGCTTGTGCTATATGTTTCGCTTGGATATTTTCGCTAGCATCTAAGTCTGCAATTGTTCGTGATAACTTTAAAATCCTATCATACGCTCTGGCAGATAAATTAAATTTGCGAACAGCTTCTTTTAAAAGAGAAGCACTAGTATCATCTAATTGGCAATATTTTTTTATTAGTTTTGGGGTTAATTCAGAATTTGTATAAATACCAAGCCCTTTATATCTTTCAAGCTGTATTTCTCTTGCTTTAACAACTCTTTCACGAATTTGTTCAGAAGTTTCAACAATCGGAGAAGTTTCTTGTTGCATTAACTCATCAATTTTTAAACGAGGAACATCAACAACAATATCAATTCTATCTAATAATGGTCCAGATAATTTAGAACGATATTGTTTAACTTGAAACTCTGTACAAGTACATTTTTTTTCGCTATCACCTAAATAACCACAAGGGCAAGGGTTCATAGCCGCCAGTAGAATAAAATCAGAAGGAAATTCTAATCTTGTTTTTACCCGTGAAATAACAATTTTACCGTCTTCTAAAGGCTGACGAAGCACTTCTAACACACTTCTTGGAAATTCAACAAACTCATCTAAAAACAAAACTCCACGATGAGCAAGTGTAATCTCACCAGGTTTAGGATTTGTTCCGCCACCAATAATCCCAACTGCAGAGGCTGTGTGGTGAACACTTCTAAATGGACGAGTTGTAATTAATGGTTTATTTGGATTAACAAGGGAACTTATACTATAAATTTTTGTGAGTTCTATAGATTCATCAAAAGTTAAAGGTGGCAAAATTGAAGAAAAACATTTTGCTAGTAATGTTTTACCAGACCCCGGTGGACCAGACATCAAAAGATTATGTGCACCAGCTGCTGCAATTTCCATTGCTTTTTTAGCTTTTTGTTGTCCTTTTACGTCTTTAAAATCGAAATAACCATTCTTTTCTGTTTGTTCTTGCATATATTCTCGAACATCAACAGTTATAGGATTTAATTTTTTATGTTGTGGTGACTGTGTATTTAAATGATTAACCAATTCCACAAGATTTTTTACACCAATAACCTCAAGCCCATCAATTATTGCTGCTTCTTTTGCATTTTCAAAAGGAACAACAAGCGTTTTAATGCCTTGAGATTTTAATCCAGTCGCAATAGGCAAAACTCCACTAACAGCACGCAATGAACCATCCAAAGAAAGTTCACCAATAAAAGCTATTTTATCTAAATTTGTTTGTTGTACTTGGTTTGTTTTTAAAAGAATACCAAGTGCAATAGGTAAATCATAATAGCTACCTACTTTTTTTATATCAGCAGGGGCAAGATTAACGACAATTTTTTTATTAGGAAAATCATAGCCTGAATTTTTTATAGCTGAACGAACACGCTCACGAGCTTCTGTAATTGAAACATCTGGAAGCCCAACTATAGAAACAGCAGGCAAAGAATTGTTTATATCAACTTCTACAAGAATTTTATAAACATCAAGACCTATAACGCAAGCTGTTAATATCTGTGCAATCACAATCAAAACCTATACTGACTACGAAATCAGTATATAACATAGGGATTAAGCAAGCAAGAAGTTTAAACTAGCCCAACTTTTTTTCAGTTTCTTCAATTTTATTAGAAATAATTTCTAATTGATTTTTAAACCAATCAATAAATAATTTAATTTCACCTTTAAAACTGTATGCTCCTGGCCAAACTGAGTTATAGTACATATTTAAAACCTTTCTTTTACAACCTATGTTGTAGTATATCGACCATTTTTTAAAATACTTGAGTCAACTTTGTAAACTTATGTAAAATTATCATTCAAAAAGCGCACTAAAAAATCTTGAGGATAATTAAAGAAAATGTAAGACTCATAAAAGTCTAAAACTGAACAACTATCTACCAAAACTAACCTAGTTAACGCTCTTTGAAAAAAGAGCTTTTTTTTGCGAAAATTCCGTAGAACGAAGCCGAACGAAGTGAGCACGTTCGAATAAGCGAGAACAAAAGCAAATTGAAACAAAGTGTTATTTGCGACTGTTCGAGCTGAGAGGAATTTTCAAGACGCGATTTTTCCCTAGGCGTGGAGGAAAATTCATATTTGGTTTTTAGAGGCTGGAGTGACGGAAGTGAAGTATGCGACAGCAACGAGCGAAAAGAATTACAAGACAAGATTTTGCAGACAAAAATACAAACTGAATGAAACGACGCAATTTTTCCGTAGAGTAGTCTGTATATAAAAAGAAAAAGTTTCCTCTCCTTGTAGGAGAGGGTTAGGGTGAGGTATTTGAATAGTTTTGTATGTCGGATTATCAAGGTATAACTCAACAATATTTTGCTGGATAGCCACGAAAATCAAAGATTTTCTCGCTATGACTTGAAAAAGCACGTTAGATTAGGCAAGTATAAGCAAACAACTAAAATAAAAGTCATTATGAGTGGAGCAAAGTAATCCAGTCAACAAATATTATTTCTCCTCAATAAACGCATACTAGATTATTTCTTTGTATTTTATTCATTTAATATTTGGCGATAATCCTTTGTATTCTGGTAGTTTGCACGAAAATACCCTCAAAAAACAAGATTTATTAACATGGGTTTTGTAAAGCTTTGTGTTTACTGGATTATAGGCGTATTGACTTCGGGGGGGGGGTAGTGTAGAATTTGTGATGTAAAAAAATGAAGTAGATACATAAAACAAGAAAAAATGTTGGAATTTTGAAGAAAGAAAAGACACATTAATTTTTTTGTTTTTTGTGGAAGTTTAAAGGAGGCTTTTATGGCAGAAGAAATTACTGTCGAAAAAAAATTAAAATCAAATGTCTTTGTTGACCAAACATTAGACTACAGTGTTGTTGAAGGAACAACAGAAGGCGAAAAAATCAAAACAAAGAAAGATGTTTCAAGCTGGGTTAATGCTGGTGCTGGCAATGATACCATTACTGGGCTTGGTAAATATGACATGCTTGCAGGTAATGAAGGCGATGATGTAATCAATGCTTCTAAAGCAAAAGGCAGCGTTGAAATTTACGGTGGTGAAAACAACGATAACTTAACTGGTAGCAAATATGCTGATTACCTTGCTGGTGGTACAGGTGATGATGTAATTAGAGGCGGTAAAGGTAACGACACATTACGTGGCGGTACTCCTGGCGTTGACAATGAAGAAGATACTGGAAAAGACACTTTTGTATTCTATAAAGGTGACGGAGTAGATGTAATCAGAGATGCGACATCAGAAGACGTAATTGAATTTGCAGATAGAAAGAGCTTTGCTGGTCTTACATTCGAACAAGGTAAAGATGCTGAAG
>JAFTSM010000052.1 GCA_017467305.1 Candidatus Gastranaerophilales bacterium | reverse complement strand
TGTAATGTCACTAGCGTCAATAACTTCTGATAACCATTTGCCAGAATATACGCCTTTTTTATTAAACTCACCACCGGCAAATACAAAGTCTTTTAAATCAACTAATTCTGCAACATCTTTTAATTTTAGTTTTACACTACCATTTGAGCCAACAACATCTTTAGATGCAAAGTTCTTTAAAGTTACAGATTCTGAATCACTAAATGTTAAAACAATATTTTTACCGTCAATTTTTACATCAAGCAAAGTTGAATAGTCTTTGCAATCAATCACTAGGTTTTCACCTTTTGTAAGATTTACAATGTCATTACCAAAACCAGCTTTTGAATCGATAATGTTTGTAAGAGTAATTACATTATCACCCTTACCACCAGTGATAACGTCATTACCCCCCCCCGCATAAATGGTATCATTACCATTCCCTGCTTTAATGGTATCATCACCAGCGTCGATAAAAATATTATCGTCTAGCTTTGTACCATTTACTTTTACGCCTGCCATAAATACTCTCCTTTATTTTCTATAGCACCCTACGTCTAAAACAAAAAAGGAATGTGGAACATAACGTAATTCCAACATTCCCTTTTTAAATTCCAATAAAAATTATTGTTCATAGTTTTTATTATATACTTTTTACTTACAAAGTCAACCATTTTCAGAAACAAAAAGTTGTGTTATACAATACTAATTTTGTATACTTAAAGACTCCTTTTTTAAACACAGTAAAAACAACATACCGTGTAAAATATTACAATTTTACACGGTAGTATTCAGGATTAAGGGATTGGAAGTATTTTTGTTTATCTATGACTTCTATGCATACTTTTTTGTTTTTTATGGTATTGTTTAAAGTTGTGTGAACCGTTGTGTCTTTCACCTTTTTTCATCATTTCACCTTTTTTATTTTGGTGTTTTTTACCATAAGAATATTTGCCGTTTTTATCGTGTTTATAGTGTTTTCTTTCACCATAATATGGTTTATGTTTTTTGTTTTTCTCCCAATTTTGTTTGTTTGCGTCACTGTATTTTTTATGTTTTTTCTCCCATTGTTTTCTATTTTTTTCTTTTTGTTTTTGACGTTTTTCCCAATTTTTCCTTTTCTCTTTTTCCCACTTTTCGTGGTCTTTTTTCATTTGTTCTTTCTGTTTTTTTATTTCTTTTTCCGTTAACTGTTTGTTATTCTCAAATTTATAGTGCTCATGCCTGCGTTCAAATTGTGGTCTATTTTTTACATCAAAATCCCTATCTTCTACAGCTTGTGCTGATTGTGTTCCTACAATAGAAAATACGCATAACATTGCTAATAAAGCTATCTTTTTCATATTCATTTTCCTCATATTCTTCTTACGTTTGTTAAAACGAATGAGAAAAATAAAAGTTCAAAAATTGATTTTTGTGGTCATTTTATTAAGTGTTTTGTCAGGCAGTACCTGACCTACTTACTTTCTCGTAATGCCAAATGTGTCATAAAATATATGTAATTCCGAACTCGTTTCGGAATCTAGCAAAACAAGGAATAACACTTTAGTTTTACAATGGGAAGATTCTAAACTCACTACGCTCTTCAGAATGACAATTTTTCATCATACTGAACATTAGCGAAATATCTCATTGACTTTGTATTAACAACCTTGCGATTCTTCGGCATAAGCCTCAGAATGACAAAAACATTTCAAGACAGCGAAACATCTCAAGAATTATTATATTTATTCATAGACTTTGCGATACTTCACTTTGCTCAGTATGACGGAGTTTATTTGAATTTCTTACAATATATTCCTTATTTCATCAAGGCTGGTTACTTCATAATCAGCTTTATATTCTGTATTGTTTTCTAACTTTTTAGGGTTAAACCAACAAGTTTTAATACCAACTCTACAACCACCTTTAATATCAGAACTTAAAGAATCACCAATAATAATTGTTTCCTCTTTACTAAAATTAAGAATTTTACAAAAACATCCCTCAAAAAACTCTTTTGTTGGTTTTTGATAACCTATAGCATCAGAAACAAATAAATCTTTAAAATGATTAATTAATCCGGCATTTGTTAATCTACTTACTTGTGTTGAATATAATGAGTTTGAAGCCACATATAAATCATATTTTTTGCTTAAATAATCAACTAATTCAACTGCACCATCAACAAATTTATATTGGGTTTTGAAATATTTTTGAAATGCATTCTCAAACTCAATGCCGTCAACATTATAACCATATTCTTTAAATAACATAGGAAATCTTGTTCTAAAAATATCTTCTCTTGTTATAATTCCTTTTTCATATTGACCCCAAAGAAAAGCATTTTGCTCCATGTAAAAAGAAAGCATTTCATCAGTAAAAGTAACACCAAAATCTTCACTAGCACGCAAAATTGTAGCTTTTGCACACTCATGAAAATCTAATATTGTGTCATCAATGTCTAGCAGAATGGTTTTCATTTTATTTTTCAATTTTTTCTAAAAGGTTATTATAAACATCAATTGTTTGAAAACATATTGGTAATTTACGTTTCAAAAGACTTTTTATTGTCATTTTAAAACTTTTAAACATAGCATCATCTAAACTATTATTTTTGTTTAGTGCTTTTTCGATTTTTTCTCTGAATTCAAGCTCACGAGTTCTATTTTCAATTTTATCTGCTAAGAAAATAATTTTTTCAAAGTCAGTCATATCTTTTTTGCCAATGGTGTGCCATCTAATTGAAGATAGAATTTCTTCATCTGTAACACCATAATCACGCCTTGCAACTATTTCACCCGCTGGTGCGTGCCAAGTTTTACAGCTAAGTTTTTCGCTATCATCGAATGCGTGAGAAAATGCTTCTAATTCTTCATTAGAAAGACATTTTGCACAATCATGAAGCAATCCTGCAACTTGTGCTTTTTCAACATCAAGCCCAAATCGCTCAGCCAGCTCCATTGCTTTTTCCATAGTTCCTAATGAATGAATATATCTTTCATAAGAAAGACAAGCATTTAATTTCTCTTTTATTTCATCAATACTATATTTTGTATACATTGTTATGATAAATATATTTAGCTACCTTATCTGGTACTATATCACAAATATCCTTGTTATGCTTAACTCTTTCACGAATATCAGTAGAAGAAATATCCCAAAATGGAAGTTGCATAAGCTTATAATTAAACCCTCTTTCTTTTAAATTCAAAAAAGGAGTTTCATCAAAATTATCTTCACGAACAAATAGAATAAAATCTACTAAGTGTTTTAATTCATCAGCTCTATGCCAAGTATCTATTTTGATAAATGCGTCTGTACCAACAATAAAGTTGATTTTTTCTGTTGGTTCAATAATTTGATAAATTTGCATAATAGTATCATAAGTATATGATGTTTCATTACGCATATATTCAATAGCACTAACATCAAAATATGGGTAATCTTCAACTGCAAGTTGAACCATTTCCAACCTATGCATTGCATTATCCATATCAAAATCTATTTTACTTTTATGAGGTGGTTTAAAAGCAGGAATGAAAACAATTTTTTCGAACCCAAATTGTTCTCTTGCGTGTTTTGCAACCTCTAAATGAGCATTGTGAATTGGATTAAAACTACCCTGATAAACGCATTCTGCCATTGTTCACCTATTTTGAAAAATGCAACTGTTCAACTAATGAAAGAATTTTGTTTAAGAAGATTTTATAACCACTTCTATCTGCCTCACCAGATAAAACAATATCCGCCTGTAATCTACAAGGACGGATATAAATATTTGCTTTATTTGAAGCATTATCATAAATTTTTTGTGCAGATTCGCCAAGTCCACGTTCATTAGCACGAATAAAGAAGCGTTCTTTTTGAATTTCGCTATCAATATCAACGTAAATTTTAAAATCAAATGCACTACGAATTTTCTCTGTAAGCGTAAATAAACCTTCAGAAATAATAATTCTTGAAGGTTTAGCTAAAGTGTGATTATCCCATCTAATAGTTGTTCCAGACATGTCATATTTTGGTAACATTACAGAACGTCCAGATAACAATTCTTGAATATGTTTACACATAAGGTCTAGTTCTAAAGCTTCTGGAACGTCAAAATCATAATTTTTAGCAAATTCTGCCATGCCACCAGCTTTTTTAACTTCTTCAGAACGGTCATAGTAATAATCATCTGTGTTAACTCTTGTGATTACATTACCTGCATTGAATACTTTTGCAAAAAGTTCTATAGTTTCAATGATATCTAAAGTTATTGTTGATTTACCACTAGCTGTTTCACCGGCAATACCAACAGAAGCTGAACGCTTAAGCTCTCCAGTTAAAAATCTAGAAAGTTTTCTAATAGCTTCCGGTTTATAATCCAACAAAACTGGAGCTTCTGAATTTAATTCTTCATCAAATATTTTAAATAATTGTCTTTCGATTGAATTTATATCAATTAATGGGGAAGAAACGTACTTATTGTAAAAGCTTTGTGCTTCGACATTTCTACTAAGTGTATCTGTCACGATTTGTTCCTTTTTGTTTACTTAGTTTTCTTTGTTTTTCATGACTATACTAAAAACAAAATATTAACAAAATAATTTTATTTATTTTGTAACGAATATAACTTTAAAATTTACAATACATAAATTGACTTAAATCATAAAAATATTTATCATTTAAATATAGATACACGGAGTAACATTAATGAGATTGGTAGATAAACTAAAACAATTCGAAAGACAACTTGTTTTTATGAAATGGGGAACAAGTGAAGGCTATGGTAAACTAAATTACGTAGGCTGTGATTTTGTTGAATTTGAAGTTTTTGATACTGATGAGTTAGAATACACAGATAAAATTATTATTAATGCTCAATTGATTCTTGAAGTTGTTGTTAAAGGCTCTGATATTTCAAGGATTTTGGCAGAATATTCTGCATCATTACCAGAGCATAATAACGATAACGTATAATATTTATTTTTGCACATACAATAATGTAATAAATTTAAACAGATTTTTTACTAATAAATGTGTTTATATTACAATGTAAATCGGTAAATTATTAATAGGTGGATATTATGACAGAAGCTACAAAAAAGGATTATAAAGATAGTATAAATTTACCTAAAACTACACTAGAGATGAGAGCAAATGCAGCGCAAAAAGAGCCTGTAACTCAAAAGTTTTGGGAAGATAACAAAATTTATGAAAAGAACTTAGCTCAAAGAGACAAAGCTAACAAATTTATTTTACACGACGGACCTCCATATTTAAGCTCTGGTAAAATCCACATTGGTCACGCTTTAAACAAAATTTTAAAAGATATTATTATTAAATATAAGTCACAAAGAGGCTATTATGCTCCTTATGTTCCAGGTTATGACGCTCACGGTTTACCTATTGAAAACGCAGTAGTAAAAACTATTAAAGGTGGTAGACAAGCGCTAACAGCTGGTGAATTAAGAAAAAAATGCCGTGAATTTGCACTAGAAAACCTAAAAGGACAAGAAGCTGACTTTAAACGACTTGGTGTATGGGGTAACTGGGCTGAACCTTATTTAACAATTGCGCCAAAATTTGAAGCTGAACAAATTAGAGTATTTGGCGAAATGTTCAAAAAAGGCTATGTTCAAAAAGGTTTAAAACCTGTTTATTGGTGTGCTTCTTGCGAAACAGCTCTTGCTGAAGCAGAAGTAGAATATGCTGACCACACTTCAACAAGTATTTATGTTCGCTTTAAATTTGATAGCAACGACCAAGAAAAAGTTTATTCATTAATCAACGAAAAATCAGAAAAAGATTTATACATTGTAATTTGGACAACAACTCCTTGGACAATTCCTTCAAACTTAGCAGTTTGTTTGAATGCTAGACTAGAATATACAGTGTTTGAATACAACAATGATAGATATGTTGTTGCTACAGAACTTCTAGGTGCTTTCTTAAAAGATGTTGCTTGGGAAGAAGCTGATATTAAAGTTATTGGCACTTTAAAAGGTGGCGAAATGGAAAACCTAAACGTATTCCACCCACTTTATAACAGAGTAAGTAAAGTAATCTTAGGTGACCACGTTACATTAGATGCTGGTACTGGTTGCGTTCATACAGCTCCAGGACACGGTTTAGAAGACTGGGAAGCTTGCCAAAGATATGGTATTGAAACACTTTCTCCATTAGATTCAAAAGGTGTATGGCAAAGAAGTGCCAACTTCCAAGATGAAGATTTAGAAGGTGTACCATACTACAAAGGAAACGAAATCGTAATTCAAAAATTAGAAGCTAAAAAAGCATTATTAGCTAAACAAGATATTTCTCACAGCTATCCACATTGCTGGAGATGTAAACACCCAGTTATTTACCGTGCGACAGACCAATGGTTTGTTAAAGTTGATATGTTCAAAGAACAAACTTT
>JAFTSM010000051.1 GCA_017467305.1 Candidatus Gastranaerophilales bacterium | reverse complement strand
TGAAACGTGTTTTAGAGCAAGGAGTTCAAACAAATAATGTTGATTTTCTTTATAAAATGATAGATATAAAGAAAGATATAGCAGAAATTGAAAAGGAGGAACAAGAAATGATGTATGGAAATTATGGAAACTACGGACGTGGTTCTTACGGAGAATATGGTGAAGGTGGCAACTATTCTGGTGGAAGAAGAAGAGATAGTAGAGGACGTTATATGGAAGGTGGTTCTTACGGTAGAAGAGGTGTACCCGGAACTGGTAGAGGACGTTATCGTGGTGAAGAAATGATGGACGAAATGATGTATCATTATGGAAACTACAACGAAGGCAGAGAACAATATGGTGCTGATGAAGAAACTATGAAGAGTTTTAAATATATGTTGAAATCATTTAAGGATTACTATAAACACTTAAAAGAAGAAGCTTCATCACAACAAGAAGTAAAAATGCTTGAAGATGTTGCCCGTGAGATAAGCGAGATGTAATGAGTTACAAATTTTATAATGCCAATGTGTTAGGTAAATTTCACAATGATTGTAGCATCCGTGCTATTTCGTTGGCAGAAGGTAAAACTTGGGATGAAACTTATGAAGAATTAAGTGAAATTGCACAACGCAACGGAATAATACTTGATGATGTTAGATTTATAGAACCATTATTAGATAGTAGATACGAGAGAATATGTTTTAGAGAGAAATATGTGGGTGAATTTGCAGAAGAACACCCAAAGGGAACGTACCTAATAACGATGAAAGGACATATAACTTGTTGTATTGATGGTGTAATATACGATACATTTGATTGTAGAGATAGAGTTATGTGGTGTGCATGGGAGGTTTATAACTAACCTCCCTTAATGTGTGGCGTTATTCAAGTGGTCAAAGAAGATGGTCTGCAACACCATTATCCAGAGTTCGAATCTCTGACGCCACTCCATTTTGATTTTTATTAGGTATTATGTTATAATTTTCTAAGAGAGGATTGATAATATGAATAATTACAAAGTTACTGCAATAGAGAATTTTACATATACTGATTTTGATAAAGTTATATTTATAGAAAAAGAAAAATATAATTACCATTGGATCTATAAAGGTGATGTTTTCTTATGTGATAAGGATAGATATGAATATTTAAGTGGAAACAATAAGAAGAAATTAGTAGTTGTTGAATTAGACGAAATATTAGTTGAAGAAGAAAAAAAAGACACAGAAAAAGAAGAAGTTGCGTCTAAAAAGAAAACAACACGCAAACGTGCAAGTAAGAAAGTAAGCAAGGAATAATCTTGCTTTTTATAGGGGTATAGTTCAATGGTAGAATAGAAGTCTCCAAAACTTTTGATGTGAGTTCGATTCTTACTACCCCTGCCAGTTGTATTTTATTTGTTTTAATGATATAATATATATGTATTGGAAGTGCCGTAATCACTTCCTTTACAAGCATTTATTACGGAGGTGCTTATGGAAACAAAAATATGTAAATATTGTAAAAAAGAAAAAGAATTAAATGATTTTGATAAAAAAGGTGAATATTATCTTAACTTTTGCAAAGAATGTAGGAGAGAAAAAAGAAAAAGATATTATCAAGAAAATCGTGAAGAAGAAATAAAAAGAACAAAAAAATATCAATTAGAAAATAAAGAACACGTTAAAGAAGTTTCAAAAAAATATCGTGATAAAAATAAAAATAAAATTTATGAATATAATAAACAATGGCAAATTAAAAATAAAGATAGAAGAAGACAATATGATAATGAATTGAAAATGAATAAAAAACAAAAAGATAAAGTTTATCATTTAAAATGTAATATAAGAAGTATGTTAAATACGAGTTTTAAAAGAAAAAAATATTTAAAAAATAGTAAGAATCAAAAAATAATAGGTTGTGATTATGATATGTTTATAAATCATTTATTAAAAACATATAATAATAATTATGGTTATGAATGGGATGGCAAGGAAGAGGTTCATATAGACCATATAAAACCATTAAAAGAATGTAATACGGAAAAAGAAGTAATAAAATATTGCCATTATACAAATCTTCAGTTGTTAAAAGCAAAAGATAATTTACAAAAAAGTGCAAAATTAAATTGGGAATTACATTAGTAATTCTTTTTTTATGGTATTTTGACTAAAATAATTAAATATGTTATAATTTTTTTAGAGTTCAACGGAACTGAAGTTGACGAACTATAAACGGCAAAAATACTTATTAAAGGAGAAAACATTATGGAAAATAATGAAGACGTTAAAACAACGGAACAAACAGTAGAGGGAGAAACTACTCAAAAAACTTATACAGTTGAAGATGTTAATAATAGTTATAAAGCTGGCGTTAAAAAGGCTAGAGCCGAATTAGAACAAAGCGAAGACTATAAAAAATATCAAAACTGGATTAAATCAAATCAAAATGATAGTGAAAAAATCAAAAATTTAGAAAATAGCAATGCAGACAAAGACAACATAATAAAAGATTTAAAGGCACAACTTTGTTTATCAAAAAGCGATGTTAAACCTGAATTTATGGAATTTGTAACAAGCAAAGTTATATCTATGGTTGATGAAAACACTACGTTTGATGAAGCACTTAAAAGTTTCAAAAAAAGTTCACCACAATATTTTGGAGAAACTGTTGTAAAAAAAGTGCAATCATCACCAAGTTTAAATGCTGGTGGAAACCAACCACAAACAACAAATAATATTATGAATGATATTTTACGTGGTACAAGAAAATAATTTTTAAAAAGAAGGAGAGAAGAAAATGATTACAAGAAATGATGTAGACACTTTAATTGATGTTCAAGTTGCCAACGAGTTATTTGAAGGAGCAATTAAAGAGTCAAAAGTTTTATCAACATTTAGAAGATTACCTAACATGACTTCTGATAAAACTAAATTAAAAGTGTTAGAAACTTTACCAGTTGCT
>JAFTSM010000050.1 GCA_017467305.1 Candidatus Gastranaerophilales bacterium | reverse complement strand
TGAACCAGCGAATTGAGCATCACCGTGCATTCTACCCATAGTATCTGTCATACCATAAGAAGCTGGACCAGCAGCAACGTTATCTGGGTGAAGTGTTCTACCTGTACCACCACCTGATGCTACTGAGAAGTATTTTCTTCCGTTTTCAAAACACCATTTTTTGTATGTACCAGCAACTGGGTGTTGGAATCTTGTTGGGTTTGTTGAGTTACCTGTAATAGATACGTCAACGCCTTCTTTAATCATAATAGCAACACCTTCAGATACGTCATCAGCACCATAGCATTTTACTTTTGCTCTTTCGCCTTCTGAGAATGGAGTTTCTTTCTTAACTTTTAATTCGCCAGTTTTGAAATCATATTCTGTTTCAACAGCTGTAAAACCATTAATTCTTGCGATGATGTATGCTGCGTCTTTACCTAAACCATTTAATATAACTCTTAAAGGTTCTTTTCTAACTTTATTAGCATTTCTAGCAATACCAATAGCACCTTCTGCAGCTGCAAATGATTCGTGACCAGCTAAGAAGCAGAAACATTTTGTTTCTTCTCTTAACAACATAGCGCCTAAGTTACCGTGACCAAGACCAACTTTTCTTGTGTCACCAACAGAACCAGGAACAGCAAATGCTTGTAAACCTTCACCGATTGCTTCAGCAGCATCAGCAGCGTTTGTAATACCTTTTTTAAGTGCAATAGCACAACCTAAAGTATAAGCCCAAGAAGCGTTATCGAACGCGATTGGCTGAATACCTTTTACGATTTCATCTACGTTTATACCTTTTGATAGACATAATTCGTTAGCTTCATCTAAAGATTTGAAGCCATATTCTTTTAGAACTTTATCTATTGATTTTTGACGTCTATCTTGTCCTTCAAATTTTGCCATAATCTTATTTCCTTATATTAATTAGTTATACTCTTATTGTTGTCTTGGGTCGATTGTTTTAACAGCATCAGCAAATCTGCCATAAGTACCGATATTTTTATCAAATGCTTCTTTAGCATCTTTACCAGCTTTAATAGCGTCCATTACTTTACCCATGTTAACGAACTTATAACCGATTACTTCATCATTTTTATCTAGACCAAGTTCTAAAATATAACCTTCTGTTAATGATAAGTATCTTACACCTTTTTGTTTTGTAGAGTGGATTGTACCAACCATTGAGCATAAACCTTTACCAAGGTCTTCTAAGCCAGCACCAATTGGAAGTCCGCCTTCAGAAAATGCTGTTTGAGTTCTACCATAAACGATTTGTAAGAATAATTCTCTCATAGCAACATTGATAGCGTCACAAACTAAGTCTGTATTTAATGCTTCAAGAAGTGTTTTACCTGGAAGAATTTCACCAGCCATAGCTGCAGAGTGAGTCATACCAGAACATCCGATTGTTTCAACTAAAGCTTCTTCAATAATGCCATTTTTTACGTTTAATGACAATTTACAAGTACCTTGTTGAGGAGCACAACATCCACAACCGTGAGTCAAACCAGAAATATCTTTAATTTCTTTGCATTTTGTCCATTCACCTTCTTGAGGGATTGGAGCAGGAACGCCTTTTACACCTCTTTTTACACAACATTGATTTTCGATTTCATGTGTAACTTGCATATTACCTCCTATTTTCTATATATCTGTAATGTCTTTTATTACACTCTAACCTAATCTTGGTTATGAAAATTATATTGCAAACAAAATTAAAAATATACAGGCATGAACTTCTTTATTTTTATAAAGTAATCATTTATAATTGTTATATGAAGAATAAACAAGTTATATTAGTCGCAATATTTGTTTTCTTGTGTATGGTAACTATCTCATACGCTTTGACTTGTGGTATATACACTATTTTAGATTATAAAAAATTAAAAGATATTGAAAAAGCAGAACAAATAAAAAAAGAACAAATAAAAATAGCTGAAAGAAGAGCTGAAGAAGAAAGATATGTTAGAATACCGTTCAAAGAGCCTTCTGCGTTAAGTTATAAATCTAAGGAAGAAATTTATAAAATTAGAGAAAATGCGGTTCAAAATTCAATCTTTAAAAATCCTAATTATCATCCTTCAAATGCTGTGTTTGGTCAGATAGAAAGTGGTAAGCCATGGAATTCAATGCGTCAATGTAGATATGATGCAACTGGGGTTTCTGATATTAAAGGGCCTTCTGAAGAAGGTAGATATATAAATAACCCAGAACTTCTAGTTTCTTTTGAATATGCGTATTATGGATATTCTTGTGAAGAGAGAAAAACATATGAATTACGTTATTCACGTCCAGAAAGTATAACTTATGATAAAAAGAAAAATGAAATAGAAGTTGTTTTTGGCGGATTCCCATATTGTACTCATCAAAATGCATACTATGGATTTAAAGGTTTGAATGCAAGAGATTTAGGATACAAATACATATATGTTGATAAAGAAAAATCAACATTTGATTTAGATTTTGTTGAAGAATTCAATGTAAGCAATTCAGTTGTTGAATTACAAGATTTTATTCACGTTGGTGGTTCTTGTGGGCATAAAGAGGGTTGTAATAATGCTTCACCAAATCAACCACCATTAAATTTTTATTATCCTTGTACAGATGGAAATGGGAAACTAATTCCAAACAAAACAATTTCTGTAAAACTTTGGAAAAATAGACCAAACTCACCGCAAGATGAACCTGATATAACAGAGAAAATTGTAATTAAAAAAGTGTGGGTAAACAGAGGTTAAAAATGAATAAGAAAGTAATATTGTTTAATTTGTTACTAATAATTTGTTTTATTTTTGTTGCTAATTTTATTGTTTATTATTTAGATATAAGTAGTGATGTTTATTTTGATGGGACAATAAGGAACATACTTGGAGAATATAAAAAATTTTTAACTAGAGATATAAGTTCAAATGATACATATAAAAATTTAATTATTAATGAAGAATATAGACATATCGAAAATCCAGAATTTATATCTAATAAACAATCAATGATATTATTTGGTTGCTCTTTTACATATGGAACTGGTCTTCGCGATGATGAAACATTTTCTTACCAACTTGGTAAACAAACAAAACAGCCAATATATAATAGAGCAATGGGAGGATGGAGTGTACAACACATGTTGTACCAATTAAAGCACGAAGATTTTTATAAGAATATTATAAAATATCAAAATTATCCATCTCCAGAATATATTATCTTTTTGACATTTAATGGACATAAATCTAGGATTTTTTTGCCGGTGCGTATTTTTTATACGCCTTGCTACTCCGTATATTATAATCAAAATCCAATAACAAAAGAATTCAAATTAAGAAAAAGGACAATTTTTACAGATAAAATCGTGTTCTATTACCCAATTTTATACAAAATATATGAATTTATGTCTGATAAATTTTCGAATAGAATTGATAACATTTTTTACGAATATTTAATTGCGTGTAAAAAAGAACAAGAAAAACACTTACCAAAAACAAAATTTGCAATTATATTCTATGACAAAGAGTCAGAATTAACAAAAGAACATATGGAAAAATTAGAAGATAATGGTTTTATATTGATTACAACAGAAGATTTGGGAATTAATGTTAATGAGTCAAAATATAGACTTCCGGATTCTCATCCAAGTGCACTTGTTTGGGAAACAGCGACATCAAAAATTTTAGAAAAATTAAAAAACTAGAAATTATCCATTACCTAAACTAAATATATTATAAATTTCTTCATCAGAAAGTTCTGTAATAACCTTTTCACCTTCGAATACTGCTAGGTTAACAAGTTCTTTCTTTTGTTTAATCATTTCATCAATTTTTTCTTCGAAAGTTCCAATTGTAACAAGACGGTGAACCATAACGTTTTTATCTTGACCAATACGGTAGCTTCTATCCGTTGCTTGTTCTTCTACAGCTGGATTCCACCATAAGTCATAGTGGATAACATTTGTAGCTGAAGTTAAGTTTAAACCTGTACCACCAGCTTTTAATGAAAGTAACATAATCTTTTGGTCTGGATTTGTTTCAAACTCATGCAACATATTTTGTCTTTGAGTTGTATTCAATGAACCATGGAAAAATAATGGAGAAACATTTAACTCATTTTGAATAATAGTTGAAAGAATATTTCCCATTTCCTTATATTGAGTAAACGCAATAACCTTCTCATCATTTTGCAATATTTGAGATAATAACGAAATGAATTTTTCTGTTTTACCAGAAACATCTTTTGTCATTTCACCATATTTCAAATATTGGAATGGGTGGTTACAAATTTGCTTTAAGGCAGTAATCAATTTAAAGATTATACCTTTTCTATTAATGCCTTTTTGTCCAGAAACTTCTGTCATTAATGAATTTAATGTTTTTTCATACAATGCAGCTTGAGTTTTTGTTAAATAACAATATTCATCAAGCACCATTTTTTCTGGTAAGTCATCAATAATTGTTTTATCTGTTTTTAAACGACGCAATACAAATGGAGAAATTGATAATTTCAACTTATCTGCTTGCTCATATTGTTTAAATCTTTCAATAGGAATTGCATAACATTTTTGGAAATCTCTAATTGAACCCAGATAACCTTTATTGATGAAATCAAAAATACTCCACAACTCTGTTAATTTGTTTTCTACTGGAGTACCAGTCATTGCAATCTTAATATCAGATTTTAATGATTTAACTGCAGCTGTTTGAGATGTATCTGGATTTTTAATATTTTGAGCTTCATCAACAACAACCATACCCCAAGTCGTCTTCTTAACTTCTTCAATATCAATACGAAGAATAGCAAAAGTTGTAATTAATACATCTGCTTTTAAATCTAATTCACGTTCTGGGCCATGATATGCACTTGCCTTTAATGAAGGTGCGAACATCTTAAGTTCTTTCATCCAGTTACCCATTAAAGTTGTAGGACATACAACAAGAACAGGTGATTTTAATTTGTTTTCTTCTTTTAATTTTAAAATCAAACTAATAACTTGAATAGTTTTACCAAGACCCATATCGTCTGCAATACAAGAACCAAAGCCTTTTGTAGTATTTGTATAAAGCCATTTTAAACCACCTTGTTGATAAGGTCTTAATTCACCTTTTAATCCTTCTGGTGGTGTTACTTCGACAGTCTTACCAATATCTTTTACGATATTTGCAAATGCTTCATCATAATCAAATTCATAATCACTTAAGTGACCAGAAAAGGCTGCATGCAACATTTCCATTCTTGTAATTTTATCAATTTTAGGATTTTTAAGCTTGTTTATTATATTTTGAGCTTCATTTTGGTCTATTAAAATATATTTATTCTTAAACTCAATAATTCCATTTGCATCTTTGATAAGCTTTTCAAATTCTTCAACAGAGACTTTTTCATCACCAATTGAAACTTGGAAGGAAAAATCAAAGATATTTGATAAACTGATACTTCCACCTTTTCCATTTAGAATATCAGCAACATCTTGTTCACGGGATGTTTTAATTTTTGCATTAATAGAAGCACGAGGAACAACGATATTACCAAAGTTTGGTGGGAAGTTAATATTAATACCTGCTTTATTTAAATAATAAGCAGTATGAATCATCAACTTGTAAACATCATTTAAAGACAGATACATTTTTAAATTGTCTTCATCTTCAAATAGAGTTTCTAATTCTTTGTAATAACGCAAAGTATAGTTTAATTGTTTTTCAACAATGTTAACTAGATATGTATTTTGGTACCCCCAATACACACCGTCTTGATATATTTCAAGAAGTTTTCTTGGTGGTTCTTTTTCATTTTGTTCTTGATTATTTGCTTTAACAGAAATAGTTAAACAGAATTTATCTTCTTCAATTTTTTCAATATCTAATTGAGGAGATACTGGATATTTACCAATATAAATTTCATCTAACCATTCACTGATTGCCTCAGCTAAATCTAATGAACGAATATATCTTTTGTTGTTCGCTGGTTTTAAGAAATAAACAGAAGAAATAATATCTTTAAATCTATATGCTTTAAACTTCAAAAACAAGAAAATAACGTGGTTTAAATATTGTTCAATCAATTTATCAGCAATATGTTTTTCATTAGAAATTTGGCTAAAATCAAGAGTATAAATTTCATCAATAGAGTCTTGCAATAAATCATTAATAGCAAACATTTCATAAGTTATAGTGAAATAGTTATCTGTAGTATTTACCTTTGGCAAGAAATATAGTTTTTCAACAACTTTTTTTACAAATTGAGTAACAATATTAAATACTTTAAAAGATTCTGTAATATTCGGATGGTCTACAATAGAATCAAAACCTGAAAAATATTCCCAAATTAAATCTAGTGGAACTTTATAACCAATTTTATCAACTTTTTGACCATTTTCTTCAATCTCTTGAGCTACAGAAGAAAAACGATATAAAGAACCTTTTGATTTTAAATAGAAATCAAAATTATTTGTTGGAGTAACAAAAACCTCATAATTTTTACCATTATTCAAAAGATAAAAATGAGTATTTTTTATTACATTACTTGAGTTTTGAAATGTAGTAGCAAATTCATCTTCAACAAGTTGATAGATTGTACTAATCATCAAACGGAAATCTTTTTTCTCACAACCAACAGGATTTTCTGTTAAATTGTGGAACATTTCGTCTATATTATTCTTTTTAAATGAAAATGCAAATTTATTATCTACCATAGTTTCGGATGTCATGTAAAACCTCAAAATATCACTTTTTTAATATTATACATTAAAATTTTAACTGACATATACTTTCTTGTTATGATTTTTAGATTTTGCTATAATTCTAAAATGTTTAGTTTTATACATTATTAGGTCTTATTATAAAATGAATTTTTGTCCTTTTATAGATACTACTTTGATTTTTACTGAAGATTGCATAACGCCTTGTTATACTAATTTTGCAGATAAAACGCCGTATTACTTAAAGGCAAATTTAAAAAAACAAAAAATACCTAACTTTTCAAAAGAAAAAGAATCTTTTTATAAAATAATTAATTCACTTCGAATTAATAGTTATTCTTGTAAGAATTGTGTTCACCTTGTAACTGAAGAAACTAAATTTAAAAAATATAATCATATTATTATTTCATTGTGGCAAAATAAAGCTTTTAAATATGATTTTTTTGCAATAATCAAAGATATTTATAAATTAGGTATGCTTGATATAGAAAACTTAATTGTGGAAATTCAAAGTGGAAATTTTGCCGAGATTAGTGAATTAAACAAAATACTTGCTATATTTAAAGCAATTGGTTACAAAGAAATTCATTTTATGATGAATAATGTTATTTATCATCCTTGTATTGAAAATATATTGAAAGAGGGGAAATGTTCTTTGTGTATAATTCCAAATTTAAGAAACAATGAACTAGAAGGTAGAGAAGCAACTATAAAAAATGTTTTAAGACGTTATATGAACGCAGCAAAAAATAAAAATTCAATATCAGTGTATTTTGAATTAATACGTGGTATTAGCGATAATGAAGTTGCTGTATCCGATTTTGTTAAAATGATGTATACGTGTGGATTAAACAAAATTGCTCTAAGATTAGATAACAATGATATAAACAAATGGCTAAAAGCAACAATTCCGCTGCAAGATTGTCCTAGTTATTTTTCGACATTGATACTGTTATTCTTTAAGTTGTGTAGAAGATATAGCTTTTATCTTGATATGAGTTATACAGAACAAAATATTGTGTTTAAAAAAATTTTTAAAAGCAATAAAAAATAAAAAGATAATAAATAACATTTTTGTTATGTTAAGTTAACTATGTTAAAATCACTTGTAGGAGAAGTTATGAAATATAGAAGTTGTCACTTAATAGAACACGGTATATCAATTAATGTTGATTCGATTCAAGCTTGTTGTTTGTCCCGTGAATTTAATAAGGGACAATTACCAATCATAACAAAGTATGAAAATAACAAGATAAATTGGGCTGAAATTTTTGAAATTAAAAGAAGACATAGAAAACATCAAAGAGTTCAAGATTTATTCTTTTGTGAAGGGTGTTACAATCTTAGAGAAGATGATTGGGACGAAGAAGATTATATTTCATTTATAAACTTTGACCATTGGAGTCAATGTAATTCAAACTGTATCTATTGTAATGTTCAAACCGATAAACCCAAAGCAAAAAATAATGTATTAAATGCGGTTAAGGATTTGATTAAACAAGGAAAATTTAGAAATGACGGGGAGATTACTTTTCAAGGTGGAGAACCAACAATTTTAAAAGAATTTGAGCCTATTTTAAAGTTATTTATAAAACAAGGTTCGAAAGTAAGAGTTCATTCTTCTGGTATTTTGTTTAGTCGTGCAATTAGAGATGGATTAAAAAAAGGTGCTGTAACTGTAGTTATATCTCCAGATTCTGTTACTAAAGAAACATATAAAAAAGTAAAAAGAGTAGATAAATCAAATAAGGTTTGGGATAATATTAAACACTATAGAAAAGGCTTAAAAGAAGATTTTACAAAAAATGTAAAAGTAAAATACATAATTATTCCTGGAATTAATGATACATTCGAAGAAGTGACGGCGTTTCTAAATAAAATTAAAGAATTTGATATAAAGAGTGTGATAGTTGATATTGAATATATTTATGCAAATAGAAATATAGAAAATATTTCAGAGCACGTATTTATGTTAATGGATTACATTGAAACCGTTGCAAAGGAAAATGATATTTCCTATGAATTGTACGATTCTGCAAAGTATGCTGTTCAAAATAGAACATTAGAAAAAATAACAAATTTTGATATTGATTTATTTCAAACGTCAAAACAGAAAAATATACAGAAAAATATTAGATATTAGGGCTTTAACAAGCCTTTATTTTTAAATTCTTCTACGATTGGTGTTGCATCAAGTAATGATGTTTTTGATTTTATTTTTGCTGTTTGAAGCCATAAAGCATCTTCTCCAAAATCGTAGTGAGTATGTTTTACATCATCAAAACAAGCAGCGCCGTAGTCATAATAATAGGATGATGGGAAAATCACTTTTTCTGCAATTTTATTATCTGATAATAAAATTGAGGCTGGCATAATTGAAAAACAAGTTACAGCGCTATTGATATGTCTGTGCTTAAAATACATATCTTCTGGGATTTCAACAATTACATTATCAGATTTTTGCATTACTTCTTTTAAACTTTTAGTATATTTACCAAATTCGAGATTAGAATATATTTGCCAACACAAATTTACACTACCAAAGAAGCAAGCAACCATTAATAAATTTGTAATAAAATATTGTTTAATTTCAATTTTTTGGTAATCTAAACAAAGTATTGTTAAAATCACTGGGAATATAAACCAAAATAAAAGATTATAATTATTTATTTCAACACGTAGATCGTGATAAAAACCAGTCTGTTGATATGTAAAAAATGCCATAAGTGTAACTAATGGAATAAAAAACAATAATGATTTTAAATTGTATTCCTTCTTATATAAAATAGTTGCGATAACGGTAATTAATGCAAACAAGAATATAATTATATTAGAGATAAAGAGAAAGATAAAAATTTGTTTTGAAGCATCTAACCAAGTTGAAGGTCCAAAAGAATCATTAAAAACTAAATTTTTACAACACATAAAGTATAATATTTTTGATGGAATATACAATGAAGCACCTAATCCACCCAATCCGATTAAAATTTTAAACCATATATTTGTAACATCTTCTTTTTTAGAATATAAATTCACAAAAATAAATAAAATTAATCCATAAACAAAAGTTATTTCAAAGCTTTCAAACATGTACACAACAAGTAATAATATTGGTAAAATATCTCGTTTTGAAAGTTTTGTATATGATAAAAAATATGATAATAAAGGGAAATACATCAATGCTGCAAAATGAACTTCTCTAACTGGCCAAATAAGGTTAGGAATTGAACAAATTGCATAGAGAGAAAATGCAATAACTAAAATATCATATCTTTTAGTTCGTCTTGCTACTAGAATATTTATAATTAATGCTACAAAATGCATTATTAAATATGAAGTTGAAAAAGAATTTGATAATGCGAGAATAGAATCCTTTGCTAAGGGTACACCTAATAAATTAAAAGGAAGAGTTAATAAAAAGTTGGAGAAAAGGCGAATATTATCAAAAGCAAAATACATAAAGTAATGTTTGTCTGGATTATCATAATTATCAATGGTTGTAAAAAACATTGCTGGAATGTCGAAGAACAATGATAAATTGTTTGTGTAGTGAGTAACTAAAAAACAAATGTATAAAGTTATGAAAATAAAACAACTAAATACTATTTTAAATTTTGAATTTGCTTCCATTAATATTCTCCTATCATCACGATTATACGAATAAGCAAAATTCGTGTCAAAAGCATTTAAAGTTATGTTTGACAACAAATGAGATTTTTACCATAATGAATTTATGAAAAAGAAGTATAGAAGTTGTAATTTAATCCAGCACGGACTTTGTTTTTTTAATGATTCGTTAGTTTCATGTTGTTATTCACCAGTAGACCAAATAAATGGTCAAAGGCCGCCAGCATTGTTTGATGGTTATAAGGGAGAAATTCTTTCAAAAGAAGAGCTATTTTCTCGTATAGATAAATTCGCAAGTGTATTCAGAAATGGTGGAACTCCAGTTCAATGCAAAGACTGCTATAAAATTGAGGAAAAAGAATGGAAAGAAGACGATAACCAATATATTGATTTTGTTACGGTTACACACTACAGCAATTGTAATGCAGACTGTGTATATTGTTCAAATAATTTATGCCAAGAAGATAGAACAAATGATACATACAAAGTTTATCCTTTCCTAAAAAAATTAAAAGAAGAAGACGTATTAAGAAAAGGTTTTGAACTTCATATCGGTGGTGGTGAATTTTCGATTTATGATGAATGTGATGAATTAATTGAAGAATTTGCTTTGACTGAATATGCAAAAGTTTGTATTGCTACTAATGCAATAAAATATAAAGAAAATATTGCTAAAGCTTTAGGTAAAAATAATAAAGTTGTAATTTCTTTGGATTCTGGATGTAGAGAAACTTTTAAAAAAGTAAAAAGAATTGATGCTTTTGAAAATGTAGTAGAAAATATAAAAAAATATGCAGATGCAGATAAAGAACATCTTAATCTGACATTAAAATACATTATAATTCCTACAGTTAACGATAATTTAAATGAATTTAAAAAATTCATAGAATTAACACACAAATTAGGTGTTAAGTTTGTATCAATTGATATTGAAGCAAGGTATTCTAGAAGCGTAAATCATCGTATTGATTATTACTATTATGAACTATTCAAAAAAATGAAAGAATACGCTGAAAAAAGCAATTACTTCTATGGTGTTTTTGTACATTCTTTCATGGAACAAGATAGTGAATTTATGAAAGAGTTCGAAAATAAACCAATAAAGAAATTAGTTAGTCGAATAAAAACAAAGTTAAACCAAAAGAACATACATAAACTATATACCTCACATAAATACTAATTTTGCATGTAAAAATATTATACTTATGCTAAAATTTTAGTTAGTATGCAGGAGATAAATCATGATTAGTACAGATGACGTAAAACACGTTGCAAAACTTGCAAGATTAGAACTAACAGAAGAAGAAATAGATAAATATTCAAAACAACTAGGTTCAATTCTACAATATGTAGAACAAATGAACGAAGTTGATACTACGGGTATTGAGCCAATGCCACACGCTATCCCCGTTTATAACGTTATGAGAGAAGACGTTGTTAAATATGAACAAACAAAAGATGAAATGTTGGCTAATGCTCCATTTGAAGAAGATGGATTTTTTAGAGTACCAAAAATTAATTAAGAATTGAGGGAAAGATGACAAAATATATTTTCGTAACGGGCGGTGTTGTATCCTCCTTAGGTAAGGGGATTGTAGCAGCGTCTCTTGGCCGTTTGTTAAAGGCAAGAGGTTATTCGGTTGTAATACAAAAATTTGACCCATACATCAATGTTGACCCTGGAACAATGAGTCCATTTCAACACGGTGAAGTTTTTGTTACTGATGACGGTGCTGAAACTGACTTGGACTTAGGTCACTATGAAAGATTTACTGATACTGATTTGGGTCAAATCAATAATGTAACTTCTGGTAGTGTTTATCAAACTGTTATTAATAAAGAACGTCGTGGCGACTATTTAGGTGCTACAGTTCAAACAATTCCACATATTACAAATGAAATCAAATCAAGAATTAAAAAAGCAACTCAACAATTTAAGCCCGATTTCTTAATTGCTGAAATTGGTGGTACTATTGGTGACATTGAAAGCTTACCTTTCATTGAATCTATTAGACAATTTAGAAGTGAAGCTGGTTTTGGAAATAGTATTTCAATCCATGTTACATTGTGTCCATACTTACCAACATCTGGTGAATTAAAAACAAAACCATCTCAACACAGTGTAAATACATTAAGAAGTTATGGTATTCAACCAGAAATTCTTGTTTGTAGAACTGCAAAACCTATTCCAAAGAAAGAAAAGGAAAAATTAGCACTATTCTGTTCAGTTCCAAAAGATGCGGTTATTGAATGTCGTGATATGAAGAGTATCTATGAGGTTCCACTTGCATTAGAAGAACAAAATATGGCAACAGTTGTTCTTCAAAGATTAATGATGGAAGATGTTAAACCAAACTTAGATTCTTGGAAAAAATTAGTTGATACAATTAAAAACCCACAAAAAACAATAAAAATTGCTATTGCTGGTAAATATACAAAATTATCTGACGCATATATTTCTGTAGTTGAATCACTAAAACACGCTGGTTATAAAAATAATGCAAGTATTGATATTAAATGGATTAACTCAGAAGATTGTGTAGAATACGAAAAAGCAAAAGAAGCGTTAGCTGATGTTGATGGTTTGGTAGTTCCAGGTGGTTTTGGTATCAGAGGTATCGAGGGCAAATTAAATGTTATTAGATACGCAAGAGAAAACAACTTACCATTCTTAGGTTTATGTCTTGGTATGCAATGTGCTGTTATTGAATATGCAAGAAATGTTGTAGGATTAAAAGACGCAAACTCTATGGAATTTAATGAACATACACCATATCCAGTTATTGACTTAATGCAAGAACAAAAAGATGTTGAAGGTTATGGCGGAACAATGCGTTTGGGTAAATATGAATGTCATATTCAAAAAGGTACAAAGGCTGAAAAAGCATATGGCTCAAATGTAATCTATGAACGTCATAGACATAGATATGAAGTGAATAATGAATACAGAAAACAAATAGCAGATAAAGGTTTGGTATTCTCTGGTTTATCACCAGACGGTATGCTTTGTGAAATGGTAGAACTTCCACAAAATGACTGGTTTGTAGCGTGTCAATTCCACCCAGAGTTTAAATCTAGACCAGAACACCCACACCCATTATTTGCTGGTTTAGTTGATACAATTAATGCAAGATTGGAAGCAAAAACTAAAGAATTAGTTAAAGCATAGAAATAGTAAAAAGCCCTCATGATTGAGGGCTTTTAAATTCTGTAATTATATATTTAATACTAATTTTTTAATCTTGTTTTTATTTTCGTTATAAAGTTTAGAAATGATAATTGCAATATCTTTGTCTGAATAATTTTCTTCTTTTAATAGTCGTATTTTCTCTTTTAATTTATCTTCTGATATATCTGAAGCTTCTTTTGCAAATACCATTGCAACTATTTCACCTTTTAACGGATTGTTTTTGTAATAGTCAATAATTTCTGTAACAGTGCCAATTTTGACTTCTTCAAAAAGCTTTGTTAATTCACGACCAACAGCAATTTTGGTAGAATAACCAAATTCTTCTGAAATATTTTCTAATGTCTCTATTAATCTATTTGGTGATTCATAAAAAACACAATTTGTATATTTGTATTTATTCAAAATGTCTATTTGTTGTTTTTTTACTCTTGGAATAAATCCAATAAAAGCGTACTTTTCTGTAGTTCTTGGTATCATACTTAAGAAAGTAGTAACAGCACAAGCACCAGGTATAGAGGTTATTTTAATATTATTTTCTTTTAATTCTTTTATTAATACACTTCCAGGGTCAGAAATTCCGGGTGTACCAGCATCTGAAACAAGTGCAATGGAATTTCCCTCATTGATTAATGAAATTATTTTTTCACTTCGTTCTTTTTCGTTGAATTTATGACAGTCAAAAAGCTTTGCACTAAAACCATATTTTTCACAAAGAACGCGAGTTACTCTTGTATCTTCACAAGCAATATAATTAACTTTTTTAAGAACTTCAATTGCTCTTAAAGAAATATCGCTTATGTTTCCAATTGGTGTTGCAACTATATAAAATTGACAATCCATTTATCTTGATTTCCTTAACATTGGATTTGTTGCAACATTAGCGAAGGTTTTGTTTAATCCAGTAACATCTAACATTTTGCTAACGTTAGGATTAACATTGCTAATAGAAAGAGATTTATTGTTTAATAATGCAACTTTTTGAATGTTTAATAGAGTTGTAATTGCTTTCATATCAATAGCTTCAATGTTTGAAAAATCAAGATTTATATCACTGGATTTTTCAAATTCTGTGTTATCAATGTTTTTGATGCTTTTGAATAATTCCGAAGCTCTAATCACTTGCATAATAATTTTACTACTCATTTATTTGTTGTATAAAATTATATTAATATTTTATTTTAATTTGGGCAACAAAAAAATATTAGCCAGCTTTTCTGATTTGTTGTTCTCTGATTGTTTGTTTTTGATTGTTAACAACAAAGTCTTTTGGCATTGTTGCATTTGCTGAATTAAAGCTACCATTAACTCTATAGTTAATAGAAGGAATATTTCTTGATTGAACTAAATTTTTATTTCTTAATGTATTCGCAGAATTATTTTTTGATTTAGCTGTTTTGTTTGAATTATTTGCTGTATTTTTCCTATTTTTTGGTCTTGATGCTAACATCATTAAAAATAGTAAAAACATTCCAGTAACAGCAGTTCCAAGAATTTTCTTATCAGCAATAAAAAATAAACCACTTAATAAACTTGTATTTGTGTCTAATTCTTTTACACTTCCAGTAGATAATTCTTTTGTATAAATTTCTGCATTTGCAATATCTTTTCCTTGAAGTGAAATTAAAGTATTATCATCATTTCTTTTTTGGACAATAACGTTTGATAGGTTATCTTCACTATCATAAATTATTTCCATTGTTTCGGAAGGTAAAGTTCCTTTTAACATAAGCGTAATATTGTCGCTGTTATCGATAACTTTTTGTATTTGAGCTTTTTTATCTAATTTTAAAAATACTTGATAGCCATTATTTGCTGATTGTTTAATATCAACACCAGCAAGAGAATTTTCTGTAGCAAAAGAGTTTAATGCACCAAAAAGAAATACAAAAACAAATGCTACGCATTTATTTATTATATTAAACTCTTTCCCTCTTTTCATTTGTTCTCCGATGACTAACTACCCTTGTAAAAATATTCTATAGAGTTTTTCATCTCTGTACATCAATCAAATGGTTTATAAAATCATCTAAACCTTTAGATTAATCTTCTATTTTTATCCCCTAGTTAACAAGTAAAAATTGCTTAAATTTAACTTGCGTTAATACGAAAATAATACTATATTTTAATTAGGGTGTTAAATGTGTTACGAGGTTTTAAGAGGTAAGTTATGTTTGATTTTCTTTTCAAAAAACAGGAAGTTGATAAGTCAGAACTTTTCAATAATTTGTATGGAAAAGTAAAAGATTTATATAATAAAGAAGCTATTCCTAAAAAGAGAAAAGATGAACTTTCAAAACAAATTGAAAAGTATGGCTACTTACCAACGCCACACGCAAAAGCGTTGGAAAATTTAACACCAGCTGAGGTTATATTTTGTCTTGAAAAGAAATTAGAACTTAATGGCTCATTAAAAGATGATAAATTACACATTAAAGACAATAAAATCAGTCCAGTTCAAAGACAAGGATTTAAAAATTCTGATTGGATTAAACAAGAACAACACGACATTAAGCTCGTGAATTTAGCGGCTCTTGGTGACGGTGTAAAAGATACAGCACCAGCTAAATTTATTGACTGGTTAACACAAATTGTAATTCTTCCTTCTGGTAATTTAGAAAAAAATATTTTATCAACAACAATATATTTAATTCCTTTTACTCCTCGTGATTTTGGTAACGCATATTTATCAGCGAGTGTAGAAGAAGTAAGTTCAAAATTAACAGATAAAACTTTAAAAGAAATCGGCATTTCTGGCAAAGAACAAATTCAGTTATTTATTGCCCTTGCACAATTAGCTGGGCATCCAGTTATTTATGATGTTATTCCGCAGTGTGGCAGATATTCTAAAACGGTTATGGCACGTCCAGAAATTGCTCGTTGGGTAGATGTTAAATTTTTAACAGAAGAAATTTCTAAATCACTAAATCTTGTAGCATTAAAATTATCGCAAGAGCTTGATGAAGATGATGTAACTATTGTTAGAAATATATATAAAACAACACTAAAAAGTGGTTCAGTTGATTTATCTGCAGAGTTTAAGCCAATATATGATAGATTTACTTATGAGCTAGAAGCAAAAAGAAAAGAACTTTCTAACTATATGACAAAGAAAGAAGAACAAAAGAAGCTTCAAAAAAGAGTTAAAAATATAGTTGCAGAAATTGAAGGTGTAAAACCAAATAAAATAAATAAAGATTTTGATATTACAAAACGTGGTGAAATAATAAAGGCACTTATGGAAGAAGGTTTGTGGACTCTTCCAGATGGGGCTTGGTGTTCTAGTGGTATTCCAGTTTTTGAAAAAATGTCAGAATGTGGTTCTTATCCAATCTTCAAGCATTTCAATGATAAAGGTCACGATGTTTCTAAATTTGCTGGTTCTGATTGTCAAACACCTTTCTTCTTTGTAAATCTTGAAAATGGCGAATATAATATGCCAGTGATTAATTACTATGTTGATTATTTACAAGAGCTACAACAAGATTATAACTTTGACGGATTTAGAATTACTCATACAGATTTTGTTGTTGATGAAATGAGTGAAAAGGATTTACGTCCTATTAGTTATCGTGCGCCTAGATTTTTATTGACTCAAATTAATGAAACAATGAAAAAGAATGTTCCATATTTTGCAGTTATGGCTGAATATAGATTATGGAACTCTTATTACAAAGAGTATCATCAAGATATGAAATTTGATTTGCTTTGGGGTAATGATACAAAAACAGATTATGAAAAAAATCCAACAGAGGTTATAAATAATAACCGTGAATTACAAGATTATAACAGCAACTATTCTCAAAATTCACTATTATCTGTACTAAAAACCTATAATAATCAAGATGGTGACTTTAGAACAGTTAACCGTTACTTGGGTTTAATGGATAGAGATGAAGCAATATTTAAATGGTTTAAATTCCGTTTTCTTCCTGGTGGAAGGCTTGCTCAACGTCCAATTATGTATGTTGACGGTGATGAATCCTTCTCTAAAGACGGTATTGAATTTACTATTCAAGATGAAGTTTCTTTGATAAGGAATGATGATGAATACTTCTATAATAAATTTGATGCTATAAGAAGATTAGCCATTAAAGATGAACTTACGATTGATGGCGAAGCACAAGTTATAACTCAAAATAAAAATGGTTTTATAAGCTGGATGATTTCAAAAGAAACAGTTAAAGAATGTTATGTTATTGCAGCCAATTATTTGCCAGCTAACGAAAAAATCCTAAAACAAAATAAAGAAGGAATAATGGAATATTCAATAAAAAATAATTCCGCAATAGAAAATAAAAAAATTGAAATTCCAGGGGATTTTGTTTTATCTTGCGAATATGTTTATGACGAAGAAAAAAAGGATTTTGTTCAACATTATTGTGCAAAGGATATTAAAACAATTGAAATCCCTCGTTTAGAACCTTCTGAGTTTAGAATATTTAAAATTAAGAGATAGTTATGAATATAGAAGAACTAACACTGAAACAAAAAATTTCACAAATGTTTATTACCGGCTTTAGTGGTAACTATGTTTTTAATAGAAACTTTTGTGATTTATTACAAAATGGTTTGGGTGGTGTTATATTCTTTTCTCATAATATAGATAGTGAAAAACAAATAAAGGAATTAATTTCTTCCTTAAATAAAAAGGCATTAATTCCACCTTTTATGAGTATTGACCAAGAGGGTGGTCGAGTTGAACGAACAGAAAAAATTCATAAAGGCAAAAAATATTTGAGTGCAAAAAATGCGTATGAAATGGGTATTTCTTTCCTTCAAGACCAAACAAAACAAATAGCGCTCGAGCTTAAAAGTTATGGGTTTAATATGAACTTTGCACCAGTTCTTGATGTAAATACTAATGAGGAAAATCCAATTATCGGCGAACGTGCATTTTCAAACAAGGTTGATGAAGTCATTGCTGCTTCAAAGGTAGTTATAAAAGAATATGAAAAATATAAAATCATGACTGTAGGTAAACACTTTCCAGGTCATGGGGCTTCAAATTCTGATTCACATAAAACATTGCCTTTAATTGATTTACATATTACTGATTTAATGGAAAACCATATTCAACCATTTGAAGAAGCAATAAAGGTTGGTATACCAGCAATTATGGTCGCTCACGTATTGTATCCAGCATTAGAAGATGAAATTTTGCCGGCTTCTGTATCAAAACAAATAATTCACGATTTATTAATTGATAACCTTTCTTTTAATGGAATTATAATTACTGATGATATGGAAATGAATGGCATAAAAGGGGTATCTCGTCTTGAAGCTTGCATAAAAGCAATAAATGCTGGTGTTAACATGTTTATTTATCGTGATACAACTAAAGATATTTATAATCTAATCAATGATATTGAAAAAGCGGTAATTAATGGGTTGATATCAGAAGAAAATATAAATACATCAGTAGAAAAAATATTACAAACAAAACAGCAATATGGAATTATCCAGTAGGGGTATGTGATTATATTCTCGTTTTTCTCAAAATATATAAAAAGGAGAAAATATGGGAAAAATATTTGCGATTGTTGTTATTGGAATATTGACAGCTAATACTTGTTTCGCCTTGGGGTTAGAACTTTCTGATGTTATTAAAGAAGCAAGAGAATTACAAAAATCAAAATTAGCTGAAAATCAAACAAAAGAAAATGCTATTCAACCAGTAAAGAATGAAGTACAAAATAATTCAAAAGTAGCAGCAGAAGAAGAAATTAAAAAATAAAAATTAGTATACAAGAAAAAGAAAACGATTAACGTTCTCTTTTTTATTGCCTACTGGTGCTCTCTTATGTACAATAAATAAAGAGGTAATTATGCAATATAAAAGCTGTCAGTGGGTAAATAGAGGCATTGAGTTCAGAACAGATGAACTCCGTTTGTGTTGTTATGGCTATTTGCAAGGCAGAGAAACAGAATACCAAACAACTCTAAAAGAAAATTATAGAGGTGAAATTTTTGATTGGAACGAAATTTTCAAAATAAAAGAACAGCTTAAAGAACAACATAAAAAAGGGATTTACCTCGACGCTTGCAAAGATTGTATTTATTTGCACGAAAAACACTGGGATGAAGAAAACTATATAAATCACTTTACTTTTAACCATTGGACTAAATGTAATTGTAATTGTACATATTGCTATACAGAAAAGGATAAAAAGAAATTCAATTCATATAAAGAATATCCACTTTATCCAATTATTAAAGATATGTTTAAAAAAGGTGTTATCAAAAAAACAGAAGAATCTTGTATAATCTTTGGTGGTGGTGAGCCTACAATTTTGCACGAATTTGATAAGCTTATAAATTTATTTTTAGATAAAGGTTGTAAAAATATAAGAATTAATTCTTATGGAATTAAATATTCTAAGAGTATAGAAAAAGGCTTAAAGCTTGGTGCGATTAGTTTAGTTATTTCAACAGATGCTGGTTGTAGTGAAACTTATGAAAAAATAAAACAAGTTCGAGCTTACAAAAAAGTTTGGGAACATATTAGGAAATATGCAAAAGCACAGTGTGAAAACAATTTGTTAAAGGTTAAATTTATTCTTTTTCCAGGTGTAAATGATACTTATGAAGAGATAAACAAATGGTTTGATGAAGTTGTAAAAAATGGAGTTAAAGCAGTTAGTTTGAGCGTCGAACAAGATTGGTATGCTAATCATCAGCCTAAATTTACTCCGGAAATTTATGAACAAATTGCATATATGGAAAAACGTGCAAAAGAATTAGATTTAGATATGGAAATCTATTGCGAGGCATTAGCTGTTTTAAGGGAAAGTAAATAGTTATATTTGTAAGAGATATCATGTTCTTTTTGTGTTACAATTTTGGTGTTATTTGGTACAAAAAGAACGGAGAATTACATGAAAGAACTTTCTTCTCTTCAAATTGAAAGATTAAAATACCAACCAAAATTACCAGCTTCTTTAGCAGGTGGTATTAACAATCTTACAATGGTTGAAGGCTCAAAAACTGAATGTGTTAAAGACGCAGAACAAATTAAAGAATTATTTGCTAATACATACGGCAAACCAGTTGTAACTTTCAAAACAACTTCTACAAAAGAAACTTGTGAAAAAAGAAGCGTTGGTGTAATCCTTTCTGGTGGTCAAGCACCTGGTGGACACAACGTTATTGCTGGTTTATATGATGCTTTAAAACAATCTAACCCAGAAAGTAAATTATATGGTTTCTTAGGTGGTCCATCAGGTATCATTGAAGGAAAATATATTGAATTTACTGATGAAATCATTGACGCTTACAGAAATACTGGTGGTTTTGATATCATTGGTTCTGGTAGAACAAAATTAGAAACTGAAGAACAATTCCAATCTTCATTAAAAGTTTGCCAAAACTTAGGTATCACTGGTGTTGTTATCATTGGTGGTGACGATTCAAATACAAATGCAGCTTTACTTGCTGAATGGTTTGTAAAAAATAATACAGGTATTCAAGTTATCGGATGTCCTAAAACAATCGATGGTGACTTAAAAAATGACCAAATCGAAATTTCTTTCGGTTTTGATACAGCTACAAAAACTTATGCTGAATTAATCGGTAACATCTTAAGAGATGCTAACTCAGCAAAAAAATACTGGCACTTTGTAAAATTAATGGGTAGAAGTGCAACTCACGTTGGTTTAGAAGTAGCATTACAAACTCAACCAAATATTACTTTGATTTCTGAAGAAGTTGAAGAAAAGAAAATGTCATTAAAACAAATCGTTGATTATATGGCAGATATCGTTGCTAAGAGAGCAGCTGACGGTAGAAACTTTGGTATCGCATTAATCCCAGAAGGTTTAATCGAGTTTATTCCAGAATTCAAATCAATGATTGCTAACTTAAATGATTTATTAGCAGTTTTAGAAGATGACAATACATATACATATGCTGATGAAAGTGATAAATTTGAAATTATCGAAGGTAAATTAAATGCTCAAGATGCAGCTGTTTATGCTTCATTACCAGTAATCATTAAACAACAATTATTAATGGATAGAGACCCACACGGTAACGTTCAAGTTTCTAAAATTGAAACTGAAAAATTATTAATTGAAATGGTTACAGCAAGATTAGCAGAAATGAAAAAAGCTGGTACATACAATGGTAAATTCTCTGCTCAATGTCACTTCTTTGGTTATGAAGGTAGATGTGCATTCCCTTCTAACTTTGATGCAGACTATTGCTATTCATTAGGTTATAACGCATTTGCATTAATGAAGTTTGGTCTAACTGGTTATTTATCATCAGTTAAAAACTTATCAGCTCCTGCAACTGAATGGGTAGCTGGTGGTGTTCCATTAACTATGATGATGAATATGGAAAAACGTCACGGTCAATTTAAGCCTGTTATTAAAAAAGCGTTAGTTGAACTTGAAGGACCTGTATTTAAAATGTTAGAAGCGAACAGAGAAAAATGGGCTCTACAAGATAAATATATCTTCCCAGGTTCTATCCAATACTTTGGACCATCTTGTGTTTGTGACATAACAACAGAAACATTAAGATTAGAAAACGCTGCTAAATTAACAACTGTTTAATTTTAAGCTTAAAAATTCTAAACAAAGACCTTACAAGTGTAAGGTCTTTGTTTTTAAATAAAAAATAAATATTAAGTTAAGTTAAGTCAATTTTTAATTAGCAAATGTTTTTATAATACTATAAGTGTTGGTTTAGGAAATAAATAATATGGTAAATTCTCTAGAAAGTAATATTGGTCAAAACAACGTAAATTATAGTAATTTTGAAGAAAAAAATATAAAAAAGGAAAATTACAATAAAGAGTCTTTTGTTATTTCAAAAGTTGAAGAAAAAGTAGAAGAATATACAACCAAAGAAAAAGAATTTTTATCAACTTGCACTGATGGTCAAGATGATGGGAAAATAGGATTTAAAGAAGGTGCAAAAGCTTTTTTAGGTGGTGTTGCAAACCATTACCTTGATGTGGTTGAAGACATAAAAAATTTTGTTAAAGAAAATCCAATAAAAACAGCAGCATTAACAGCTGGGGCATTGGCAATCGGTGGATTAACAATAATAACATTGGGTGCTCCTTTTCTCATTGGTGTAATATCTACAGCTGGTATTGCTCTTGGTGTAAAAAGTGTTGTTAATGGTGTTAAAAGTGCAGTAGGTAATATTAAAGAAGCAAAAAATGCGACAACAGACGCTGATAAAAAAGCAGCATTATATGGTTTGGGAGGAAATAGTGCAGAAGTCGTTGATGGTGCATTAGCTATATATGGTGGTGTAAAAGGAATAAAAGAAGTAACTTCTATAATTTCTCAATCTGATGATGTTGCTAAACTTTTACCAGATGTCTCTTGTGATGATGAAACTTTAAAACAAGTAAAAGAATTATTAAAAAGAGCAGAAAATGGTACTCTTTCTCAAGATGAAATTGATATTTTAAAGGAATTTTATGATAAAAAAGATGATATTTTTACAAAAGAAACATTAAATGGTGTACTTTTTGGTGTTTCATCAAAAATATTTAACTTTGTATAAGTAAGCTTAAGAAATTTAAAAGGATTTGTTTTCACAAATCCTTTTAAATTTCTTAATTAAAATAATTATTATCTGTTTTTATTGAATTTGTTATACCGTCAATTGCAAACAATACTCTATCTTTTCCAATTTGATTTGGTGGTAAAAAGTGGTTTACATCCACTTCGATAATACAATCTGATTTTCCAATTAGCTTTGAATTAACGTATTTGCAACCTTCTTTAAATTTTATGATAGACATTAGTGTTCCGTCATATCCAATAAGAGTTGGTCTATTTTGAAATTCTTTGAGTCTATATTGAAATATTTCATATGAGTTAAATGCAATTGGTTCATTATCTTTTGTTCTAATGTAATACAAACTTTTTATTGGTAGTCTATAGTTTAAAGATAAAGCTAAATCTTCTGCTGTAGAATATGTTTCATTACCATAAACAGCAAATTCTAAATTTAAAGCATCAGTCAAATCCGATACAGCATATGAATAATTTTCCTTATCTATATCACTTGCATTATATGAAATGAAAGATAAAAGTATTTTGTTATAAATAAAAGCAAGTAATAAAATACTTACTATCACAATAATAATCATTTTGAATAGCTTTGTTTTATCGTTTTGGGATGAATCTTTTTGCAACATTAACATTATCGTTTTCATTTGCAAAGTTGAGTGTATAACAACAAATATGCACAACACCAATAAAATAATGTAAAAAGTTCCCATTATTATATCATTAAGTCCACCCATTACTTATACTCCTATTATCGGCAAGTTTTCATAAGTACCAATTTGTTTATATTCAAAATTTTTATTTTCTGTAACTATCATTTGACCTAAAAGAGCACCTAATATTGCTTCTAATTGTGCGACTGGTAGCATATTAACCGGTAATTCTCGCATATCATATTTCATTCTTAATGTATCTTGAAGTGACTTGCAATCAATAGGGGTACGCTCTTTATATGCAAAACAGTTACCAACAATCTTTTTCATGTTATCAACATCAAATCTAAAAATATCACAGCCGTTTTCTTTTAATTCTTTAAAATATTCACTACCACGAGAGGAAAAACGATTTGTCCAGTCATCTTTATTTATCATTTGCTTATCAAAATTAACTAAATCATAAGTCCTAGAATTATATTTCCATTTATGACTAAGCATAACTTCGTTTTCTGGAATAGATACCATAACAACAGAATTTTGCTTGCCAGCCCAGTTATCAAGAAAATATTTTACATCATTCATTGAGAACAATTTATCCAACATAACTACGTGCTTGTACTTATCAATAACAGCAACAGCTGATTCTATTGTACTTAATCCACTTAACGAAATTCCTACAAAGGAAACTTTTGAATCTTTATCTTTTATAATATCCATAAATCAATTTAGTTCTTTTATGCTACTATTATATGGTAGATAATCGGAGAGTGCAAATATGTTCACTGTGGATAAAGAAGAGATTTTAAATGTTCTAGATAATCTTTCTAAACCATCTATATTGGTTATCGGTGATATGGCAATTGATGAAATGGTTTATGGCACAACAGATAGAATGAGCCGTGAAGCTCCCGTTCTAATTCTTCGTCATTACAATACAAAGGTAATATTAGGTGCTGCTTCAAACGCTGCAAATAATATTGCTTCATTAAATGGTGGAAAAGTTAGCGTAATCGGCACTTATGGAAAAGATTACTATGCACCAATTTTGTTAAAAACATTTAAAGAAGCTGGTGTTAATACTGAATATATGGTTGAAGATGAAAACCGTGCAACTACAGTAAAAACAAGAATTTCTGGTTCTTGCTCACAATCTGTAACACAACAAATTGTTAGAATTGACCGTGAAACGATTGAACCTTTATCAAAAGAAATTGAAGAAAAAATTATTGCACAAATGGAAAAAGCTATTCCATTACACGATGCAGTTATACTTTCTGATTATAATATTGGTTTATTGACAGATAAAGTTATTGAAAAAGCCATTGAAATTTCTAAAAAATATAACAAAATTATTGTTGTAGATTCACAAAAAGATTTAACACGTTTTCAAGGTGTTACTTCTATGACACCAAATCAACCAGATACAGAAAAATATGTTGGTTTCTTTATTAAAGATAAAGAAACTCTTGAAAAAGCTGGTCGTGATATGCTAGCAAGAACAAATGCAGATTCTGTTTTAATTACACTTGGTGGTGACGGAATGGCTTTATTTGAGAAGAACGGCAACTTTGAAAAAGTTCCAGTATTTAATAAGACTGATGTCTTTGATGTAACTGGTGCTGGTGATACTGTTGTTGCTACATTTACTTTAGCAATGGCAGCTGGATTTAGTAAGAAAAACGCGGCTATTCTTGGTAATTTAGCTGCAAGTATTGTTATTAGATATTTTGGTTGTGCTACAACTACAATCGAAAAATTAAAAGAAACTCTTACAAAAATGGATATGAATACATATACTATCATTAAATCATAATGGGGGATTTATGAATTTATTAAAAAAATTAAGATTGGTAGATTATATTATTATTTTTGCAATTATAGTCCTTGTTTGTATTGGAACTTTGGCTGTATTTAAAAAGAAAAATTTTGCAAATCTTCCTATTGAGAAAGAAACAAAAATACATTTTGATGTCTTCTTTAGAGGAATAACTTTATCTTCTGTAGAATCTCCGTTTAAACAAGATGAAAATGCGTTTATCACAATAAGAAATGTTCCTTATACAAAATTGAAAATCGTTGCTGCTGTTGGTCAACCAAGAATGACTATTGTTCCAGCTAAAAATAAAGTTGGTTTTGTAGCTACAGAAGATATTTCAATGCCTAATTTATATGATTTTATGGTAAAACTTGAAGATACAGCGAAGAAAACTCCAGATGGTTTTGTAGCTGGTGGTAACAAGATTAAAATGGGTATTCCAGTTGTAATTGAAGGTGAAACGTATAAATATTCTGGAACAATTTCTAATGTTTATGAAGTTGTAGAAGAAAAAGAAGTTCAAGAAACACAAGAAAAATAATGAAATTTTTAGAATCTAAAATATTTGATGGAATAAACTCCATATTGAGTTTCTTTCAGAATAAATTAGCAATAATAGCTAATAATAGCCTACTGTTGTTAAATTTGGATTTCTTTATTTTGATATCTATTATTGCAACGTACATTGTTTCTACTTTTGCACAAACTAATCTTATTGGTCTTGTATCTTTTTGTGTCCCAGTTTTTGTTGTTGCAAAAGTTCTTTTAACAAAAGGTGAAAAAATAGAATTAGAAAAATGTAATTTCTATTTATTAATGTATTTAATTATTTGTTTTATTACAAATTTTACTTCATCAATGCCATTTCAAAGCTTATATGGTTTTATGAAAACATTAATCTATTTCGCTTTTTACTTTGCATTATGTCAATTTTTAAAAAACAATAAAAAGTATATTATATTGTTGCTTTTTGTTATTGCAATATTAATAAGTTTTGAAAGTATTATAGGATTAATTCAAAATTCTGTAAGAGTAGAAAATATATCTACTTGGCAAGATACAAGCTATGTTAATCCAGAACATGTTCTATCAAGAGTATATGGAACATTGCAACCATTTAATCCAAATCTTTTAGGTGGTTATTTGATTGTTGGTATCTCATCAATTCTAGCGGTTGCTTCATTTCTATTCCATAAAGGAAAAATCAAAAGTGGAATTATCTCTCTTTTATGTTTTCTTGTTTCAACACTAGCTATATTTTTAACTGGTTGTAGAGGTGCTTATCTTGCATTATTTGTAATGATTATTGGATTAGTTTTAGCATCTTATCAAGTAATATATTATAATTTTAAAAATATAAAATTACAAAGTTTATGGAAAACATTAATTGCTTTTTGTGGAGTTGGTGGTGTTTTCTTTATGTTCTTAAATCAAGGAATTTTTAGGCGTTTGATGTCTATATTTATCTTGCGTGGTGATTCTTCAACCTCATTTAGAATGAATGTTTATAATTCAGCAATCCAAATGTTTCAAGATAACTGGCTATGTGGAATAGGAGTTGGGAACAAAGTATTTAGAGAAATTTATGGACTCTATATGTTATCTGGCTTTGACGCTTTAAGTTGTTATTGTGTATTTTTAGAAATGGCGGTTGAAAGTGGCATTTTTGCTTTAATTGCATACTTGCTATTTGTTGGCTCATTACTAACTATTGCTGTAAAAAAATTCTTAAATAGTGATAACTTACAATATAAAGTGTTGTTATTTGTAACATTTATTTCAATAGTATCTGTTATGTTTCACGGGTTATTTGATACAATTTATTTTAGACCGCAGATACAATATATATTTTGGACAATGGCTGCAATTTTAACGGTATTAGTTAGAGAAGAAAAGGCAGAGTAATGAAAATCCACGAATATCAAGCGAAGGAACTATTTAAACAATATGAAATAAAAGTTCCTAATTCTGTGTTATGTGAAAAACACGAAGATATTGAATGTGTTTTAAATCAAGTTCCTATTCCTTGTGTTATAAAAGCTCAAGTGCACTCTGGAGCACGTGGTAAAGCTGGTGGTGTAAAAGTAGCAAAAGATTTTGATTCAGCTATTGAAGTTGCTAATAATATTTTGGGAATGGAGTTAAAATCTTCTCAAGCTGGCATAAAAAAAGTAAACAAAATACTAATTGAAGAATGTGTAGATATAGAAAAAGAACTATATTTAAGTCTTACTTTTGATAGAACAAATGAGTGTATTGCGTTGATTTTATCAACAGAAGGAGGAATGGATATAGAAAATGTTGCAAAAGCAACGCCAGAAAAAATTCATACTCTACAAATAAAAGAATATTTAAATCCAAAAGAACTTGTTCAAAAATTGGGTTTTAATAATGAAATAAATAAGAAAATAGAAAAAATAATAAATTCTCTTTATAAATTAATGATAGAGAAAGATGCAACGTTGGTAGAAATAAATCCACTTGTAATAACAAAACAAGGTGATGTTATTGCTTTGGATGCAAAAATAAATTTTGACGATAACGCATTATTTAGGCACGAAGATATTCTTTTATTAAAAGATGAAACAGAAGAAAATCCATTAGAACTTGAAGCCCAAAAAAGTAGCTTAAGTTATATCAAATTAGACGGTACTATTGGATGTATGGTAAATGGCGCTGGGCTTGCAATGGCTACAATGGACGTTATTAAATTAGCTGGTAAAGATGCGGCGAACTTTTTAGATGTTGGTGGTGGCGCTAGTAGTGAAAAAATAGAAAAAGCGTTCAGACTTTTAATTTCTGATGAAAATTTAGAAGCTGTTTTTATAAATATTTTTGGTGGGATTTTGCGTTGCGATTTCCTAGCAGAAGGTGTTAAAAACGCTATAAAAACGTTAAATGTACAAGTTCCAGTTATCGTACGTATGGAAGGAACAAATAAAGAATTGGGTACAGAAATATTAAATAATTCTGGACTTAAATTCACTGTAGTTAATGACTTAAATGAAGCAATAGAGGTAATAAGAAAAATATAATGTCTATTTTCATTAATAAGGATACTAGATTAATAGTTCAAGGTATTACGGGGAAAGAAGGTTCTTTTCACGCAAAAAGTTGCAAAGAATATGGAACAAATTTAGTTGGAGGTGTTACCCCAAATAAAGGTGGCACAAGTATTCTAGATGTACCAGTATTTGATACTGTAAAAGAAGCTGTAAATGAGACAAATGCAAATACAAGCATAATTTTTGTACCGGCAAGATTTGGTGCTAATGCAATTATAGAAGCTGCAGAAAATGGAATAGAGTTAATTGTTTGTATAACAGAAGGTATTCCTGTTTTAGATATGATGAAGGCAAAGAAAGCGGTACAAATAAATGGTGCAAGATTAATTGGTCCAAATTGTCCTGGTTTGATTACTCCTAACGTTTGTAAGGTTGGTATAATGCCGTCTAAAATACATAAAAAAGGGAATGTTGGTGTGGTTTCAAGAAGTGGAACTTTAACTTATGAAGCTGTGTATCAATTAACACAACTAGGAATAGGACAATCTACTTGTATTGGTATTGGTGGAGATCCTATTATAGGAACAAATTTTATTGATGTTTTAAAAGCTTTTCAAGAAGATGAACAAACAGATGCAATTTGTATGATAGGTGAAATCGGGGGAACGGCAGAAGAAGAAGCTGCTGATTATATAAAACAATATGTAACAAAACCAGTTGTGAGTTTTATTGCTGGATTAACTGCACCAGAAGGTAAAAGAATGGGGCATGCAGGTGCTATTATTTCTGGGGAAAAGGGTACAGCAAAAAGCAAAATGGAAGCACTAACCAATGCTGGAGTGATTGTTTGTGAAAATCCCGCAAATTTAGGTTCTACAATAAAATCTATATTGCAATAAATGCGTGATGGTAATAGCACGTATATACAAGGTGACGCTTCATAAATATTAATAGAAATATTACAAACTAGCAATTTTTATTTTTACCGGTATTATATCTTTAGGTCTCAATATAATAATTAGGAGTATGTGTATGAAAATTTCGAGCATAAATGCATCGACATCATTTGGTAGAGCTTTGACTACAAAAGAAAAAGCAGAATTTCAAAAAGTTCAGGAACAAGCTAGAAGACAGTTAGACTTAGATAAGACTACTGCAACTATTTTTGATTTTAGTGTGCCTTCTGGTAAAAATGATACTGGTATTGGTACAAGTTTTTCGCCTCAAGCTCAAGAATTGGCTGGCATGCTAAAAACTATGTGTGGTGTAAATTCTATTCAATTACAACCTCAAGGTGAAATTTCAAATATGGTTCGTTCACCATATTCCGGTACTAGTTTTTCTCTTGGTATGCACATAATTGACCTAAATAAATTAAATGATGAAGCATACGGCGAATTATTAACTAAAGAAGATTTAGCTTCTCCATATATGAATAGAGCGTCATCTGAAACTACTGTAGATTACAATAATGTATTTGCTCAAGATGGTCAAAAAGCAATGTTACAAAAAGCATATTCTCGTTTTGAACAATTGGATGCTTCTTCACCATTGAAAAAAGAATTTTCTAAATTCAAAAAAGAAAATGAATATTGGTTAGAAAAAGATGCTCTATTTGAAGCAGCTGTTGTAAAAATAGGTGAAGGCGATATGAAAAAATGGCCTCAAGAATATCAAGATGTTTATGCAACACCACAAGGCAACCAAGCATTGATTGCACAGCTAAGAGAAGTTACAGATGAAAAAGGTAACAATGTTGTAGATTTTAATGAATTTGTACAATTTATAGCTGATAAACAACAAAAAGAATCTAAAGCGAACTTTAATGCTCAAGGTATTGATATCTATGGTGATTGCCAAATTGGATTCTCTCAAAAAGATTTTTGGGCACATAAATCAGCTTTCTATCCAAATTATGAATTTGGTTGCGAAATTGGTGATGGTAAATACTCTTGCTGGTCACCTGCAATTGATTTTTCTAAATTGAATGGTGAAGCTGGTGAGTTATTATCAAATAAATTTGATTTATTCTTTAAACGTTATAACGGTGTAAGAATTGATGCGGCTTGGCAATTAATTAATCCTTTAATTTGTGAACCTTGGATGAGACATGGACAAGAAGTAAAAGACTTAAATGGTAATAAATTGGGTCATGCAATTGATAATCAACCAATGGTTCCAAATGGTGGAAGAAAAATTATCAAAGATATTATTTTAAAAGCTGCTGATAAAAACAAAGTTTCTCACGATAAAATATTCCTAGAATTATTAGGCGGTAAGTCTTATGATTCTTTAGATGCAGTTAAAGGTTTAGGTACTACTCTTATTCACATTACAAGATATGGTTCTGGTGATTGGGGTCGTGTAAGACATTATGAATCAAAAAGTGAAAATAAATACCAAAATATGAGACCTGGTGATTATACAATTGGACCTGGTACTCACGACAATGAAAGCTTAATTGAGCAAGCAGAAAATGCTAGAGATAGAGCTTGGTATCTTGCTCACGATTTACATTTAGATGCTGGTAAACTTCAATATTCTCAATCTGCATTAAGAGATGCTGTATTTGCTGAGTTATTTACAACTGCTAATCAGTTTGCAACTCTTCCAGATATTTTAGGTTCAAGCAAGCGTATTAATACTCCAAATACAACAACTGATAACTGGGTATATCGTGCACCTAAAGATGTTGAAAGAAAATATCACGAAAATCTATCAAATGGTAAAGGGCTTAACTATGCTGACTCTTTAGCAAAAGCTTTAAAAGCAAAACAATATGGACATGCTTCTTATTTGACAACTCAACTTGAAAGATTTGCAAATATCTTGAGAGAAAAAGGACCTATGACAACAGAAGAAGCTGATAAAGTATTTTCAAGACAAGCATAATCAAAATGAATTAACTAAAAGAGGCGATTTTCAAAACGCCTCTTTTTTTATGTGACAAAATGTTTTTCTTTATATCTTCTTAATACCGAATTTAATTGACTTTCATGCATGTTTATAGTTTATTGTAAATAGAGATTTTAATCACGAAAGGAAATCCGAACATTATGGCTACAAAAAGTTCAAAAATTGTTGAAGATTTAGAAAAAGCTTACAACAATGCTGATGTTGTTGAAACATTAGACCAACTAGAAGCATTGATTTCTAGAGTTAAAAAAGCTCAAAAAGTTTTTGAAACATACACTCAAGAACAAGTTGATGCTATCTTTAAAGCTGCTGCTACAGCTGCTGATAAAGCTAGAATCCCTCTTGCAAGAATGGCTGTTGAAGAAACAGGAATGGGCGTTTTAGAAGACAAAATTATTAAAAATCACTTTGCTTCTGAATACATTTACAACAAACACAAGAATGCAAAAACTTGCGGTATCATTAGAGAAGATAAAGCAAATGGTATTAAAATAGTTGCTGAACCTTTAGGTGTTATTGCTGGTGTTATCCCAACAACTAACCCAACATCAACTGCTATTTTCAAATCATTAATCGCTTTAAAAACTAGAAATGGTATTATTTTCTCACCTCACCCAAGAGCTAAAAAAGCTACAATTGCAGCTGCAAAAGTTGTTTTAGATGCTGCTGTTAAAGCTGGTGCTCCTGCTGACATCATCGGTTGGATTGATGTTCCTTCAATAGAATTAACTAACGGTTTGATGACATCATCTTCTATCGATTGTATCTTAGCAACAGGTGGTCCTGGCATGGTTAAAGCTGCTTATTCATCAGGAAACCCAGCATTAGGTGTTGGTCCTGGTAATACTTCTGCTGTTATTGATGAAACAGCTGATATTAAAATGGCTGTATCTTCAATTCTTATGTCAAAAACATTCGATAATGGTATGATTTGTGCTTCAGAACAAGCTGTTATCGTTGTTGATAGCATTTATGAAGAAGTTAAAAAAGAATTTGCATACAGAGGTGCTTATTTAGTGAGCGAAGCTGAACAACAAATAATGATTGATTTACCATTCATCGATCCAAAACGTGGTACAGCTCACCCAGACATCGTTGGTCAATCTGCTCACAGAATTGCTGAATTAGCTGGATTTGAAACTCCTGTTGATGCGAAAATTCTATTAGCTGAAAGACCTGCTGTAGATTGGGAAGACCCATTCTCTAGAGAAAAATTATCTCCAATCTTATCTATGTATAGAGCTGCCAACTATGAAGAAGCTGCTGAAATGGCTTATCAATTAGTATCTAGAGGTGGTGCTGGTCACACAGCTGTTCTTTATACAGATGAAAGATCTCAAGAAAGAATTAATCACTATGCAGAAAAAATGCCTGCTTGCAGAGTTTTAATTAACTCTCCATCTTCTCAAGGTGGTATCGGTGACTTATACAACTTTAAGTTAGAACCATCTTTAACTCTAGGCTGCGGTTCTTGGGGCAAAAATGCTGTTTCAGGTAACGTAGGCGTTGAAAACTTATTGAACTACAAAACCGTTGCTGAAAGGAGAGAAAATATGTTATGGTTCAAGGTTCCATCTAAAATTTACTTCAAGAGAGGTG
>JAFTSM010000049.1 GCA_017467305.1 Candidatus Gastranaerophilales bacterium | reverse complement strand
TAATTCTTTCTAAAATACTTTGTAAAGTTTCATCAGTCTTGTCATTATCAACTTGGCAAGTACCAGCATTAATGTGACCACCACCAGCATATTCATACATCATTGCACCAATATCGATAGGGCAAGAGCGATTGATAATTGACTTACCAACTGCAAATACAGTATTTTGATTTTGCTTACCATAGAATGTATGGATTGAAACATTACATTCTGGGAATAGTGCATAAACCATAAATCTGTTACCTACGTGGATAACTTCTTCATTTTTACATCAAGAATAGCAACTTTGCCTTCAACTTTAGTACAACGTTTGATTTGCTCTTTGAACTTTTCTTGTTCTTCGTTGTATAATGCAACTCTTTCACGAACATCTGGATCTTCCATTATTTCTGTAATTGATTTTTGTGAGCATAAATCAACTAATTTAAGCATTAAATTATAGTTAGAAATATTGAAATTTCTATAACGGCCTAAGCCAGTTCTTGGGTCCATTAAGTAGTTAAGTAGTACCCAACCTTGTGGATTTAAAACATCTTCTTCTGAAAAACTTGTACAGTCTGCATTATCAACTGCTTCCATTAAGTCATACAAGTTAGAAGAAAATCTATCTTCACCACCAAAATATTCATAAATAATTCTTGCAGAAGATGGAGCAGCAGGTTCTATAATATAGTTATCTTTTGCATTTTTTGTTCTTACTGCTTCACTAGAATGGTGGTCAAATGCCATGTAAACACCACTACAATATGGTAAACTTGCGGTTATATCGTTTGACCCAAGTTGAATTTTTCCATCTTGTACGTCTTTAGGGTGTACAAATTTAACTTCATCAATAATTCCAATTTCTTTTAGTAATGCCGCACAAACTAAACCATCAAAGTTTGAACGGGTGTATAGTGTATAAGTCTCACTCATAAATAATAGTCCTCCGTACAAATTGTACTATATCTGAACAACTAAGAAGTCATCTTATTAGATGAATTCCCATTCTATTAAGATACCAAACTTTTTGTTAATTTTCAAATGAGTAGATTTTTTATATCTTGTTACATTGATGGAATATGTGTAATTCTACAAAATACTCTTTCAAAATCTTCATTAGATATTGTATGTGGATAAGCAGAATTATATGGGTCATTAACAGTCATGCTACCATCTTTATTTAAACCCATTAAATTAAATATGTGACCTGTAGAAATATATCTATTTTCTCTTTCATCTGTAGAATAATCTTCATCTGAAGTTCCAACAGTTAACTCTGATGCCTTAAAGTTATTTTGATTTATTACTTCTGAAAGTGATTGATATTCTGTTGGTTGCACAATAGGAACAAATTCAAATACCCCGTCTTTTTCTTGTAAGGTCATTTCTATTGAATATATTTTTGCATTTGTACTATCTAAAAATTCTTTAGAAGAATAATCAAGTAATGAATGATGTTCAGGCATTTCATCTGGTCTAGTAATGTACTGAACAATATTTGATTTATAGCCTAAAGAACGATGAACCAATAATTGCTTTTCTAAATATCCTTCAGGAATAGATGTTGATGGAGAATATTCTTTTTCTTTTTGTTCAAAAGGTGCAAAGATATATTCATCTTCATCAGCACGCTCTTTATAATGTGCGAATTTTTCCATTTGTAGAATGTAGTTATTCAACATTTTGCCTGTTGCAATTTCTAAAATCCTTACATCTAAGTCGCCAGATGAAAAATATGTATCATCTTTAAGTAAATCAAAATCTTGTAAATCTTTTTGAGTAACTTTGTATTCTCTTTTTATTTCAGAATTAAATGGATCATCAAAAGTAACGGTATATGTGCCATTTTTATCAGGTTTTGAAATTCTATTTGCTATATTCTCCTCACCGGCTTTGGTTGAGGCATAATTACCAAGCATTGATAAAAACCAACAGTCACCAGTTCTACCTTGTGCAAAACTTCCAATTTTTCCGTCACTTATTAAATCAGTAGTATCTATATAGTAAAGAAGTTGAGCAAGTTCTTCATTAGTAATGCCTGTAAAGTCTCCTGTTTTAAATGTTTCATAACGAGATAAAAAATTATTGTAGGCTTTTAATGTTGGTTCTGGCATGCCATCTTTTATAGAAAAATCTAGTATTCCATGTTTATTTTTTTCTAGTTGCTCAAGTTGTGCAGTAGAAAGTCCAGCCTTATATTCTTCAAAGGCTTTTACTTTTTTATCTAAAATCTTTTTTTGCTTTGGTGTAAGTGTAATTTCACTAACAATAGAATCTTTTAAAGTATAAAAATGTTCTTCAAAGCCTTTATTTACAGAATTATAATAAGTTTTTTCTGGTTTAGACGGTTTAAAGAATGCTTTAACTTTATCTAAAAAAGTTGGATTTTGTTTTTTTACTTTGGAACTAAAAGAAACAGAATCATTTGGCAACTCTAAATTAACCCTTGATTGTTGTTTGGGTGATAAATTTTGTTATATTTGCAAATTCTGTATTCTATTAATTTCCATTATCTATATTTTGGCTAGTGCCGTACTTGTTTTTTCAATAACCATAGGTAACTTTTTATCTTCTGCAACAACCAATGCTGTTGATTGTGATTTAATCATTTGAGGAACCATTATAAAACCTGTATGCATAAAATAAACTCCTATAATAAACACCCAATAATTTAATGCCCTAATTTTTGCATTTATTATCGTATATTTATAAAGGAGTTTTTTATCTTTAAATTGCCTTTTATTTTTTGTTTATAAACTTTAAATTATAATTCAGCGAAGCCATAATCGTTGCTGAACTTAGTGAGGCTTACGAGTATGGTTCAAGGGTTTAAGTTTTTAGCGTAAGCGTCCGTTGCAGCGAAATTTCAGACGGATGTAATCTGGTAAGCGAGTGCGAAGCATACGACAACGGAGTGAAGTAAGCGACAGCAACGAGCACAAAGAAATTTCAAGACAGATGTAATCGTGTCTATCCCAATAAAAAAGAGAGAACTCAAGTTCTCTCTTCTAAATGGTCGGGATGACACGATTCGAACGTGCGACCCCTTCGTCCCAAGCGAAGTGCGCTACCAAGCTGCGCTACATCCCGTCGATAATTAAACTCTATCAACAACATAATTAAGAGTCAAGACATGAATTAAAAAAAATATAAAGTTTTTAAATTTCTTCAAAATTAAAAAACTTATATGCGGAAAAACCAAGTGCAATTGAAAGTCTATTAACAGTCTTAAGTGTTAAATTACATCTTCCATTCTCTATTTCACTTATTCTGTTTTCAGATATATTTATTTTTTCGCCAAGTTGTGCTTGTGTCAAATTTCTTCTTAACCTATAAAACTTAACCCTAAGCCCAAATTCCTTAAGAAATTCTTCATCTAACATATTGTAATTTTAACAATATTGTACTTGTATTTAAATTACACTAAGATATAATAAACTTTATATTATATTATAATGTGGAGGAAATATGAAATTTAAATTTGCATTTTCGTTATCAGAAGTTCTTATTACGTTAACAGTTATAGGCATAATAGCAGCAATAACTATTCCTATGTTATGGACAAATTATAAACAAGAAGAAACTTGTACTAAACTAAAAAAAGCATATTCAAACTTATCAAATGTGATAAGATTAGCAGAATCTGATTATGGCTCAGTTAGTAATTGGGATTTCCCATCAACTTATCAAGGGTATGAGTTTTCTCCTTTTTATCTTATGTATATAAAACCATATTTAAATACAGTAAAATCATATCAAAGTAGAAACTCTGATTACTACAAAACAATAAATAATATTGATGGTAATCCTGCAAATCAAGTAACTCATTGGGATTATTTGGCTGATGGTACATCTATTGCTACATTTTCGGCGGGAACTAATTATTTTTGGATTTTTATTGATTTAAATGGTGAAAAAAATCCTAATCGATTAGGTAAAGATATTTTTATGTTTGATTTGAAATACAAAATGGCTTTAACATTTTGGGGAGATTATAATTGGAGTAAACTTCAAAATTCCGATAACTATACTTGTAAAAAAGGAACAAACCAACAATATGCTGGTGGATACTGTGGAGCTTTAATAGCAAAAAGTGGTTGGAAAATTACAGAAAAGTATCCTTGGTAATTTTAACTTTTATGAAAGTTCTACTTTAACTGGGAATTTTTCTACATATAATTTATACAATGCTTCAGCACCTAAATCTTCATATGCAATGATTTCAGAACTTTTTACTTTATCAGAAAGTAATGCAGCAACCCCGCCAACAACCGTAAAATATTTTGCATTATTTTGTTTTATTGCATTTTTTACATCTTCACTTCTTGAACCTTTACCAATTGTTGCTAAAAGACCTTTGTTATAAAGTTCAACCGCATATTTATCCATTCTAGATGCCGTTGTTGGTCCAACAGAACCAATAGCCTCATTTGGTTTATTTGGACAAGGTCCTGCGTAAAAAATAATTTTATCTTTTATATCTATAGGAAGTGTATCAGTTTCTATCATTCTTTTATGTGCCATATCACGTGCAACATAAATTTCACCAGTTAGCAAAACTTCTTCACCTTGCTTTAATGATTTAATTATTTCAACATCATTTGCAAAAACTTCTTTTACATCTTCACTATCTTCAAAATTTATGAAATAAGGTGTTTGGTGTTCATAATTAATTTCACCATTTTTAATTATGCAACTTGATGTTCTATCAGAATGACAATTAATAGTTATAGCAATCGGCATGCAAGCAATATGAGTTGCAAGAGATTTTAATTTAACATCTAAAACATAATTATTTCTTGATTTTGAATTAACATAATCTTTTATTTTTGAAGCCAAGTCTTTTTCTTTATCAGAAAATTCTTCACTTACTAAAACTTCTTTAGATAGAATACTAGCTTTATCAGCCGTTCCACCAATACCTATACCTATAAACATCGGCGGGCATGCGTTTTCACCAGCAGATAAAATTAAATCACCACAACAAGTAATAATTTCTTCTTCACTAGCTGTTGGCAATAGCATTTCCATTTTGCTTTTGTTCTCTGAACCAGCACCTTTAATTAAAACTTTTATTTTAACTTCATCACCCTCAACTAATTTTGTATAAATAATTGCAGGTGTATTTGTTTTTGTATTTGTTCTATCAAAAATTGCATTTTTAACAACAGATTTTCTAAAAAAGTTTTCAATATAACATTGTTCAACAGCAGAATTTATAGCATTGTCTAAAAATTCACCAGTCAATTTTACTTCTTGCCCTAGTTCAATAAATACAAGAACTTGACCAGTATCTTGGCATAGGGGTCTTTTAGTTTCATAAGATATTTTTGCATTTTGAAGAATTGTCTTTAAAATTTTATCGTTCGAAGAATTATATGCAGTTAGGATTTTTGAATACACTCTATCATCAAGGCAAGTATTTGCCTCAAAACAAAGTTTATAAACTGCCGATTTTATTAATTCTGTTGAAACTTCTATCATATTAAAATCATATAATTTTAAATGGCTGATGTAAAGATTTAGTGTATAATTATGATGAAAGGTGAATTATGCCACATTTTTTAATCCAATCAAGAAACGTACAAAACAACAAAATTACTATTGATGATAAAGATTTATATAAACATATCATCAAAGTTTTGCGTGCTAAAATCGGCGAAAACCTTTTATTTTTAGATGAAAATGAAATTCAATACGAAACAAAATTAGAAGAAATAAATTCTAATAATTTTTCTTGCAAAATTGAAAAACAATATAAATCAGAAAGAAAATTAAATATAAATTTGTATATTGCACAAAGCGTTTTAAACTCTGACGCACAAACAAGTTCAATTCAAAAAGCTACAGAACTCGGGGTTAAAGGTATAATTCCACTTTATACTGATAATTGTGCAGTAAAAGAATCTGTAATAAAAAACAAAATTGAAAAATGGCAAAAAATTGCAACAGAATCTGTAAAACAATGTGAAAGAGCTGATATTCCAACTATTTTTGAAATGTCAAAAATAAAAGATGTAGTTAGAAACTACAAACAAATAATTGTTTTTGCAGAACGTGATGCGCAAAGCGATTTTTTTACATACGTGAAACAAAACAAAATCAATAAAGAAGAAGATATTTTAGTAATCATTGGGCCAGAGGGTGGTTTTTCACAAAAGGAATTTGATTTCTTTAAGGAAAATAATATTCCATTAATTACACTTGGTAATTTGATTTATAGAGCAGATACCGCATTAACTGCTGCACTTACAACCGTAATAAACGGAGTAGACTATGCTTGCAATTGATAATGATGAAGTTATAAAGTTAATAAAACCTTTCTGTAAAGACGTTGAAGCATACGTTGTTGGCGGTTTTGTTCGTGATGTTTTAATGAATAAAAAAAGTCCAGACCGTGACCTTATAATCTGTAATTGTGATGTTGAGGAATTTTCTAAAAATCTAGCAGATAAACTAAATGCACATTTTATAGAATTAGACCCAATAAATAAAATCTATAGAGTTGTTTTAGAAAATAAAATTGATTATATAGATATTACTAGCCCAATTGAAAACAATTTTGAAAAAGATATTAAAAGACGTGATTTAACAATTAATGCTATTGCATACAACTTGAACACAAAAGAAATTGTTGACCTAGTTGGGGGTGTTCAAGATATTAAGGATAAGAAAATAAAAGGTATTTGTGAGCAAAACTTTGTTGATGACCCACTTCGTCTATTAAGAATTTTCCGTTTTTATTCTAAAACTGGGTTTGAAATTGATAATAGTTTGATTGAACTTTCAAAAAAACTATTTAAAGATATAAATAAGCCAGCTAAAGAGCGTATAACTGTAGAACTTTTAAAAATGTTCGAGGGTAAATACTGCGACTTAGCACTTATCAAGCTTGATGAATGTGGATTATTAGAAGAAATTTTTCCAATCTATAAAGAAGTTAAAAAGATACCACCAAACACTCATCATCATTTGCCATTAGTTCTTCATTTGGTCGAAACAACAAGACAAATTCAATTAATATATGAGAGTGCAAATGAAGAAGTAAAAGAATATTTGAACATAGAAAAATATGGTGGTGTAAAAGAACTAGCCTTTTTAAAACTTGCTGGATTTTTGCACGATATAGGTAAGCCCTCTTGCTGGACAATAGAAGAAGATACTGGGCGTCACCGTTTTATTCAGCACGATTTAATTGGCTCTGAATTATGTATTCCAATTCTAAAAGATTTGAAATTCTCTAAAAAACAGATTGAGTACATCAAAACATTAATCAAATATCATATCTATCCATCAAGCCTTATTTCGGCACCAGATGTAACTGATAAAGCTTATTTAAAGTTCTATCGAAAAATGGAAGGCTATGTAATTGATGTAATTATTTTAGCAATGGCAGATAGACTTTCTGCACGTGGCGAAATGGTTACAGAAGAAATGGTTAACCACAATATAACAAATCTTACTAAGTTATTAAATGATTACTTAGACACCTACAAGTATATGAAACCATTAGAAAAACTAATTGACGGTAAAAAAATAATGGAATTGCTTCAAATAAAACAAAGCCCTAAACTTGGTAAAATAATAAAAGCATTAAATGAAGCCCAAATATCTGGAGATGTTAATACAAAAGAAGAAGCCATTGAATTTATTTTGAGGAATTTTAAGTAAAGATAAATTTAATGTACTACAATTAATTTTAATATAATAACTAATCGCAACCATATATGGAGTTTCTTAAGTTCACTTACTGAAACAATATCGAGCGAGCACTGTTTGAGTGCGTAGCACGAGTTTGCGAAGCATTGATTGAAGTTAGTGAAATAGAAACGGAATATCCGATTGCTAGCCTTTTGGTACTTTTCTGCAATGAGAAAAGTACATTTGTATAAAAGTAATTTGAATTTTGAATGATACTTTCTTGTGCCGACAAGAAAGTATCCAAAGAAACTCTCGACCGGAACTACATTCGCTAATAAAATTAATTGATATACCATAGCTGCGGAACTCGCAAACAAGTTTGCTCAAACAGTCCTCGCCTTGTCGTTGTATATCAATATTTTATTGCTCATTTTGTTATGGTCGAGCTGGGGCTTAATAGCTTTCAGCTATCTACAACATCATTCAAGAAATTTAAAGCACAAATCAAACATTCCGTGCAAAGAATGAAGCTATTTCTTTGTGTGATACAAAGTGAGAAATTGATCTTCCGTGTGGGCAAGTATATGGATTTTTTGTTGTTCTTAATTTTTTAACAATTTCTTCCATTTGCCATAAAGTCAACTTATCACCAGCTTTAATTGCAGCCTTACAAGAAGTTGTTATTAAAATTCTTTCTTCTATAGTATCTAAATCGTTTTCTGGTGAGTCTTTTAAATTTTCTAAAAGCTCAGATAAAATATCCTTGGGTTTTGCATTCGATAATACTTGCGGAATTTTTTTAAATATCACTTGAGTATCAGATATTTTTTCAACCTGATAACCAAATCTTGCTAATTGAGGTTTTGCACTTTCAAGTATTTCAACCTCTTCTGGCTCAACATCCAATACATCAGAAATTATTAACAGCTGTGATGCAACCTCTTTTTGACTCTTCAATTTTTCATAAATGTATCGTTCTTCCGCTATATGTTGGTCAATAATTTCTAAATTATCATCATTTTCAACCAAAATATATGTATTCTTAAATTGACCTATTACATTTATTTGCTTCAATTTTGAAGTAGTATCAAACTCTATATCAATTTTAGTTTGCTTTGTTTCTATAGGTTCAAAAGATAAGCGTTCTTCTTGCTTTTTGACAGTATTCAATGGAAAAGCAAAAACCTCATCTTGTTCTTCATCCTCTTTTATTTCAATATCTTCTGTATTAGATTTTATAAAAGGCAATACATTGTCTTGCTTTTGAACAAAAGTAGGTTCTTCTAATTTTGTCATTGATAAAGCATAACCAACCGCACTCTGTACAAAATTAAAAATCTGGTTCGGATTTTTGTACCTTATCTCTCGCTTTGTAGGATGAGCATTAACATCAACATCTTCTGGATTAATATCAATATTAATAACCACAAATGGATAACGACCAGAAGGCATCATATTTTTATATGCAACGTCAATCGCCTTCATCAAAATAGGACATTTTACAGTTCTAGAATTAACAAATGTGTAGATAGATTTTTTACTAGAACGTGTATAACTAGGAACCGAAACAAAACCAGATATTGCAATACCAGATAATACATCTGTCTTTTTAACTTCTTTTAGTTCATCAAGAATATTTGAAGGATAAATCTCTGTAATTCTAGTTAATAAATCTGCATTTTGTGTTGTTGTTATAACTGGTGAGTTATTATTTTTCAAAATAAATGCAACCTCTGGATGAGAAATAGCCAAAGATTGAATTAACTCTTGAATATATGCAAATTCTGTTTTAGAAGATTTTAAAAACTTCAAACGGGCTGGTTGATTAAAGAATAAATCATTAACTTCCATAATTGTACCTTGTGCACAACCTATTTTAGAAGATTTAACAACAGAATTTTGAGACTCAACCTTTGTACCATAATCAAATTCAGATGTTCTAGTTGTACAAGTAACCTTTGCAATTGAAATAATACTAGCTAAAGCTTCACCCCTAAAACCAAGAGTTTGAATATTAAATAGACTATTTTCATCTGATAATTTACTGGTTGCGTGCTTTGTAAAGGCTAGTTCAATATCATCTGGATGAATACCACAACCATTATCCGCTATACGAATATTTCTACATTCATTAGAAATACTAATTTCAACCTTTGTAGCACCAGCATCAATAGAGTTTTCAACAAGCTCTTTTACGACGCTTGCTGGTCTTTCAATAACTTCCCCTGCCGCTATTTGGTTAATCAAATTAACCGATAACTGTTTAATTCTTCCCATAAGAGTATTGTAATACATTTAATTTAAGCATGATGTAGCATTAAAAATAATATTTACAAATTTTATTTAATTTGAATTGTTTAACTGCAATTCATCACTCAGAGCTTTTCTTATATGGAATGTAAAACTATACGTTGTATAATAATTCTTCCATATTCTATAACCATAAAACTCTTTAAATGGAACATAATTTGCATTTGCGATTTCTTCATCTGTAAATACACTATTTAATTGAACATTTTTAGTTATAATATCAGGTAAACCTTGTTCCTTTATAATACTCTTTGTTCTCTCGATATCAGAATCAGACATTTTTTCACGAATTTGATATTCTTTTTCTGGATTTAAAACATTATAAGTATAGAATATGTTCCTACCAAAATAAGGGTTTATTATAACTGGCATATCTTGCAAATTAAAATTAATTTCTGTGACCTTGTCAAATTTTTCATCCAAAATCTTTTGCTGCGCTTCATTTAAAGCAGATTTTACATATATTCTTTCACTTGTTGATTTTGAAATGTAATACTCTTTTGCGTACCAAACCATAGAAATTTTATATTTATCTAAACCATATTGTTTTATAAAATTAGCAACATTTTTAGAAAAGCAATATGGCAATTTTATTTCATTCATAGTAGCTGAATATGACCAACTTAATTGAACGATAAGAGTAACTACTAAAATAAATTTAACAACTTTTGTCCATATGTTATTAATAACATCTTTCCTTGTATCAATAACGCACCAAGCTACAAAAACATAGAATATTGAAAGTAAGCCAATATGGTGACAAGATACATACACAAACATCACAAAAGTTGCAAATAATAGAAATGGAATAGCATATAAACATAATTTTTTATATGCTTTTAAAACTTGTAAAATTGGAATAATAACAACTAAACCCAACAAGCAGTATATAAAAAAAGCTAGTCCTACAATACTCTCTGGATAATAATTAAATACATCAGTAAATAATGAATCAAGAGGTGCAACCAAAAAGGCATATAAAAACTTATAAGCAGGACTTAAAATTTGTGCAAATGAATTATAAATAACACTTTTGGCTGGCTTAATAAAAAAATAGAGAACTATAGCCAGAATAAACAATGCACACATAGCGTAACAAATTTTGCTTTTTATAAACACTTTTATATTTACAGATTTAAGAACCTCTATTAACCAAGCAATTGTAATGCCACCAGCAAATAAAATACCGTAAAAGCTTGATAAACATAGTAGGGCTAATACTCCAGCAAATCTATATGGATGTTCATTTTTGGTTTTATAGAAATATGCTGCTAAAAATAAAGCAAAACAGAATATTGAATATGGTCTACTAATTATTGAATATTGATAGAAAATAAAGTATGTAAATGGTAATAATAATCTTACCGGTTTTACAAATGGAGATTTAAAAATCAATAACCACACAGCACCAAACATAAATAATAAATTCGGTATTTTTAATCCATATTCAAATGGAACATTAAAATACGAAAAAAACTTTAATATCAAATGCCATAAAGGTGGATGACCCTCATAATGAGGAACTACAAATAGAATATTGTACAAACTATCTTTAGAAACCGCCCACGCTTGAAATTCATCAAGCCAAGGTTCATGATAAAAAGAAATAATAGAAGTTAAAATACAAAATATTATAAAAACTATTTTTTCTGTATTAATATTTAATTTGCTAATTATATTTTGCATACTTATCTCTTATCCAGTCATAATATAAATCACTACGCATATATATTGGATATTCTTTATCTTGCATTTTGTTTTTCAATATATATGAACATCTAAAAGTTTCCATTACTCTATAATTTTTGGATAATACACCATATTCTCCAAAAATTAAATCTATACTGGCATTTCCGATAACAATTTCTGGCAATCCAAATTGTTTTAATTTTTCAATTTTTTTATTTGATTCTTCTTCTGTCATAGTTATATGAAAAAGGTACATTCTATTTTGATTTTCAACATTTAAATTATAAAAGATATTTTTGTTAAAATAAGTATTTAAAGAAACAGATAAATGTTGATGATTAAGGAAACTAAAATCTTTAAGATAATACTCTTTTAAAAATTCCTCATCTGAATACCATTTAATTCTGTTTGAATCTGCAATATGAGATATGTGTCTTTTATTAGTTTTTTTGTTTAATAAGGCAGTGCTTGTAGCCCATTCACCTAACATTTTATAATCAGTTAATTTCTCTTTTTTAATATAATTAGTAATTTCTCTAGCAACAAAATAAGAATATTTAAACTCAGCATATGAAGAACAAATAGACCAATATATTTGAACGATAATTACTGATACAACTAATAGCTTTAATAATTTATTTAGTTTCGTAGAAATAGAAACTTCTTTTGTTGAAAATGCACACCAAAAAGCAAATATATAAAAAATCATTAATAAGCCAATATGATGCACTTGTCCATATAAAACAAAAATTGTCGTTAAAAATAAAACACAAGGAATCAGAAAAATAGATAATTTTTGTAATCTTTTAAAGAAAAATATTAAAAATACATTAATTACAAAACCAATTAAACAAGCACTCCAAAATCTAAAAATAAAGAAGTTAATCTCTTCTGATTGAAAATGCTCAAAAAAATGTTTAAAATCGACATCTAATATATCTACAACTATGTAGTCAAATATATTCGTAAAAGTTGCATCTGCTGGAAAAATAAAAAAAGCACAAAAGAATTTAGAAAAATAATCATATTTAACATCTTCTATTGCAGCATATGTATTTGAAACAGGTGAAATAATAAAAGCAAGAAGCGAACAAAGAATAAAGAGCAAAAACATTGCAAAAAATTGTCGTTCTACAAAGGCGCTTTTCAAAGACTCTGTTTTAATACATTCAATAAAGCAACTAATACAAATACCAGCAGTAAAAACCATTCCATAAGCACTAGATAAACATAATAATGCTAATGCACACATAAAGCGATAAGGATGCTCATCTCTTGTTTTATAAAAATATGCTGCTAGAAATAGAGCAAAACAAAACATTGAATATGGTCTACTTATTATTGAATATTGATAAAAAATGAAATACGTAAAAGGCAAAGCTAATCTTACTGTTTGGGGAAACGGTGATTTAAATATCAATAACCAAACTGCACCAAACATAAATAAAAGATTTGGAATTTTTATTCCATATTCTACAGGCACATTAAAGTGTGAAAAACACTTCAATATCAAATGCCATAATGGAGGATGTCCTTCGTAATGTGGCAAGAAAAACAAAATATTATATAGACTATCCTTTGAAATTGCCCACGCTTGAAATTCATCAAACCAAGGTTCATGGTAGCTTGATAAAAAAATTGTAAGAATACAAAACAAACAATAGAAAATAATTTCTAATGTATTATTTTTTTTCGTGGTATTCATTCTCTGTATTTACACTCCAAACGTGTTCTTTTCCAGTACCTGAAATAAATGCTTTTGCAGCCTCAATACCAGTTAAAATTGAGTGATCCATATTGTTATAACGGTGTTGACCATTTCTACCAACACAATACAAATTTGGAATTGTATCTAAATAATTTTTAACTTTATCAAAATTTTTATATGTACCAAAGTAAGCTGGATATGCTTTTTTAACTCTAATTAGAGTTGAATCTAAAATATCATCTTTTTTAATAATACCAATTTCTTCTAATTCACTTGACGCCATTTCTATAAACTTAGAATTATCCATAGTCCACATAGAGTCACCCTCTGAACAGAAGTATTCTAGCCCTATCCAAACAGTATTTTCAAAATCTTTAACCATATAAGGTGACCAGTTATTAAAAATTTGAAGCCGACCTAATTTAACGTTGCGTTCTTGAATATAAATCCAACAATCAGGAATAATATCACCAACTGTTTTGTATTTTGATTTATTCTTAATAGCAAACTTTTTAACCAATAAACCAACAGTCATAAAATCACGATATGGAAGATTTTCAGCAACATCCTTTACTTCTTTTTCAACATCTTTATTAAAAGACATTACTAAATCTTTGACAGGCATTGATGAGAAGACAACAGAACAACCGTAAGTTGTTTCATATCCATCTTTATCAACTGTTTTTACACCACAAATTCTATCACCATCAAATAATATCTGATTAACAGAATTATTCATAACAATTTGACCGCCCATTTCAGTTATTTTAGAAGCCATTGCTTCATATAACTGACCAGGACCTTTTTTAGGATATAAAAATTCTTCAATCAAAGAGGTTTCAACTTGTTCTTTTTTTATAAATGGTTTTAATAAACAATTTTTTATAACACCTAATAAAGAAAGACCTTTAACTCTTTGTGCACCCCAATCTGGAGCAATAGAACTTGGATGGATACCCCAAAGCTTTTCTGTATAATCTTCAAAAAACATTCTATATAATGGAACACCAAAACGGTTAATATAAAAATCTTCTAATGAATTTTCTTTTCTCTTTTTAACACAAGAACCAAGATAACCAAAACCAGCTTTCATAACATTTATAAAGCCCATATTCATAAAAGTTTCTGGTTTAAAGCTAATTGGATAATCAAAGAATTTTTTTAAGAAATAAATTCTTGATAAACGATTTCTTTTTAAGAACATTTCATCATCTTTTTCAGGGTCAACACCTGTTTTACCTTGCCATTCTTTCTTTTGCTCTTCGTTTGCAAGTAATATTTGGTCTTTTGATGGAAGTTCTTGTACAGGGAAAAGTTCCATCCACAAATTCATTACATCATCACTTTTGGTAAAAAATCTGTGGCCACCTAAATCCATTCTATTCCCATTATGATTATGAGTACGAGAAATACCACCAATATATTCACTTTCTTCTAAAATAATTGGTTTTATATCAGTATTTTTTAATAAATAATATGCAACACTAAGCCCAGCTGGACCAGCACCAATAATAACAACCTTTTCCTTATCTTTATCCATTATAAATCCCTACCAATACTACTTTTTAAAAGTATATCATTTCATTAAACACAATACCAAAATGTTACAGAAATCAACGATTATGATATATTTAAGGTATGAGAAATATAGACACAATTATTTTTGATTTAGACGGAACACTGCTCAATTCATTAGGCGATTTACATGCCTGCTTTAACCACGCAATCGAACATTTTGGTTACCCAACAAGAAGCCTAGATGAAATAAAAAGTTTTGTAGGAAATGGGATTAAAAAAGCAATTGAACGAGCATTACCTTATCAAGTTTCTGATGAAGAATTAAATAAAATAACTGAATATTTTAGAAGTTATTACAAAGAACATATGTTTGAACTAACAAAACCATATGAGGGCATCATTGAGCTTTTAAGTAATTTAAAAGCAAAAGGTTATAAATTAGCAATTGTTTCAAATAAATATGATGATGCGGTAAAAAATCTAAGTAAATTTTATTTTGGAGATTTAGTTGATATAGCTGTTGGTGAAGATTATGGAATTAGAAAAAAACCAGAAATAGACGGTGTTTTAAAAGCAATTCAAATAATGGGAAGCGAATTAGAAACTTGTATTTTTGTTGGTGATTCTGATGTAGATATAATGACAGCACAAAATGCCAATATCCCTTGTATAAGCGTATTGTGGGGATATAGAAATAAAGAGTTCTTAATACAACGTGGTGCAAAGATTTTTACAGAAAAAGCAAAAGATATTGAAAAAATTTTGTATTTAAGCTAGTATAGACGAGTCAAAGCAATGAGCCGGAGTGGCGAAATTGGTAGACGCATCAGACTCAAAATCTGACGCAGCTCACCCTGCGTGCCGGTTCGAGTCCGGCCTTCGGCAAATTAATTAATAGAAAAGACTCCTTTATGGGGTCTTTTTTGTTGATTGTTCAAGACGGACGAGAACCACAAAACGAAGTTTTGTTTGAGGTTCGAGCGATTGCGAGCAGAGGCTGAAAAAAGGAAATGACGAATTTTCTTTTTGAACGCCGTTTATCGCGAGCAATCAAGACAGTCCGACCTTCGGCAAATTTAAAAGACCCTTTCGAGGGTCTTTATTACTGTGGACGGACGAGAACCACAAAACGAAGTTTTGTTACAAAATAGATTTAATATCTTCTACAATCAGTTCTTTTGTTAAGTGGTAGCGATTATATAGTTCTTCTAACGGCACACTATCTGCAAATTCTTTTTTAGCACCAAAGTTTAAGACCTTCATAGGTGAAGCACCGTAGAATCTAGTAACTTTTTCACCAAAACCACCATCAAGAATGCCGTCTTCCAGTGTAATCACTATTTCATGGTTTTCTTTTAGATTTTCAAGTAATTCTTCATCAACACCAGTAATTGTTCTTGGATTAATTAATGTTGCATTAATTCCCAATTTTTCTTTTAATTCTTCTTTTACTTGTTTACCTAACCAGTAGAAAGAACCAAGACCTATAATTGCAATCTTTTCACCTTGTTCAGTTACTTTAAACTTATTTATATCTATGTGGTCAAAAAATTCTTTTTTGCCTGTAGAAACAAGCTCGCAAGTTGGTATTCTTATTGCAATTGGGTGCTTTGTTTGTTTTAGCGAAAATTCAAGCATTGCAAGATGTTCTTCTTTTGTCGTTGGTGCCAAATACACCATATTTGGAATATTTGAAATTAGCGGAATATCAAAAACACAAAGATGTGTTGCATCAGCACCAGAAATTCCACCCCAATATACAAGCATTGTAATTGGTGAATTATTTAAACATAAGTCTTGTGATAATTGGTCATATGTTCTTTGAACAAAAGAGCTCATAACCGCAAATATTGGTTTTGCACCATATTTCGCCAATCCAGAAGCATAAGCAATAGCATGTTCTTCAGCTATTCCTACATCCGTATATTGATTACCAACTTTTTTTCTAAACGACTTATCAAAACCAAAAATCCCCGGTGTACCGGCATTAATTGCGATAACTGTTTTATCTTCATTTATTTTTCTTTTAATAAAATCACAAGTAACAGAGGTATAATCTTCTGTTATAGTAAACTCTTCATCATTTTTTAAATCCAAAGTTCCTGGTAATATCCAGTGGAATGCTTCTTTGTTTACTTCGGCAACAGAAAGACCTTTACCTTTTTTAGTATTTATATGAAGCACAATAGGGTGATTTTTATCTTTAACTTCTTCAAACAGCTCAATTAATTTTTTAATATTGTTACCTTCTTCAAGGTAATAATAATCAAACCCTAGAGCTTTAAAAATATTATTATTTGCTCTACCTTTAGTAACTCTTAACTGTTTTAAATTAGAATACAAACCACCATGATTTTCTGCTATGGACATATCATTATCATTAACAACAATAATGATATTGCTAGCTAATGTTGCAGCATTATTTAATCCTTCGTACGCTTCTCCCCCACTGAGTGAGCCATCACCAATTAATGCAATAACATTATGATTTTTCCCTTTTAAGTCCCTAGCTTTTGCAACGCCAGTTGCTAAACTTATCGAGGTTGAGGTATGACCAACTTGAAACAAATCAAACTCACTCTCAGAAGGTGCTGTATATCCAGAATACTTTAAATAATTTTCTGGATTTGTATAACCATCTTTTCTTCCGGTTAAAATTTTGTGTGGATAACATTGATGTGAAACATCAAAAACAATTTTATCCGATAAAAAGTTAAATACGTAGTGTAGTGCAATTGTGGCTTCGACTATTCCTAAATTTGGACCCATATGACCACCTATTGCATTAACCTTTTTTATAATTAATTCTCTAATCTCATCAGCCAAAGTTTCCATTTCATTCATAGATAAATTTTTCAAATCTTTTGGCATGTCTACTTTATTTAATATCATATTTACCTCTAATTTTACGTACTTTTTATATTATAACTGTTTTTCATAAAAATAAAAAAACTTCCTTAAAAGATTTAAGGAAGAATAATTAGTAAAAGAGACATCAATAACATTCTTCTCTATTTAGCTGTAAATGTCGAAAAAAGCAGAGTTAATGTAACGGAAACTTAATTAAAATAGGCATTTAAGGTTGAATTCAAAGTTTGTATTTATTATACTTATTAAGCTTGATAAACTTTTGTAAATAAATTAGGGAATATGTTTAAAATTAAGCAAATTTATTATTTTACAGATGTTAATGTAGAAGAACAAAAAGGTAAGTATAATATTTGGGAAACGTATGCAAATCAATAAAGTAAACACAGCCGTTCCGAGGAAAACTAGACAAGGTTCAGGTAGAAACGAAAACAAAATTAATAACAATAAAACAAATCCTAATTTTAAGGGTGTTGGGGCAGGACTAGATAAATTTGCACTGGCAACTGCTGAATTAATCGAAAATGGTGGTTTAGCTATATCTTTTACATTACAAGATATGCTTGGTACAAACTTACCAAGACCAATTATGGGATTAATGCGAAATTCAAAAGAGAATAAGGGTGAAAAAAATAAAAGTTTTGCGTTCAAAGAGCTTGTAAGAGAGATGCTTACTGGACCAAGTATGTTTTTAATCCCTATGGGTATTTTAGCCGTTGCTAAAAAACCTTTAGGAGCTACAGTTAACACACCTATGAAGTTTATCAAAGACTTTGGTAAAATTCATGCTGCAAATCCATTAGGAGAAGCAGGCAAAGCAATTACAAAAGAAGTCTTCTTCAAAAACACATTCTCTGAAATTTTGAAAAACGCTAATTTAAGCACTGATAAAATTGAAGGAAAAGCAACTGATTACGCTAAAAAATTAGCTGAAAACTTAAAAGATAAAGATGCTCTAAAAAAAGTTATTACAGAATTATCTGATGACTTTGTTGGTATTGTAAAAAACAATTCAGATGATGTTGTATTCACAGACTTCACAATAGCAAAAGTTTCCGAAAAAACAGCAGCGCCATTCAAAGAAACAATTGAACATATGATTGCATATGCAGATGATGTTGTTGTTAAAGCCGCAAAACAAGCAGATACTTCAAAATTACCAGAGTATATTAAAAAATTATCTGACAATAAAATTTTGACAAGGGCTGGTATGAATGTGGGCATGTATGCTTCTGTTCTTGGTTTCTTGCAAATTATTCCTCGTCTATACAACAAAGCAGAAGGTGAAGGCAACTCTGGATTAAAAGGTTTAATGAAAGAGGAAACATTAAACGATAAATCGCTAGAAAATAACACAACACAAAACAAAGCAAACCCTTCATTTGGTTCTGCTGCGCCTAAACAAGCTGTTATTAATACACTTACAGGAGAAGGAAAAGGCATTTTAGGAAAAATTTTAGGCAAGCTTGCTAGCTGGTCTGAATTTGAAGGTTGTAATGTTTCATTCCCATTCTTACTTGGTATTATGGGAATTGGTATTTTCTTACCAAGACTTACTCAAGCAAAAGATAAATATGATAGAGAAGAAATTTTAAGACGTGATGCCGTTACTTGTGCAACAATGTGTTTTGGTGAACATGAACTTAGAAAGGGTTTTTCAAAACTGAATGAAAAATCTTCTGGTTTTGTTCTTGCAGATAAAGGTGCTAATTTTAAACAACAAAATCTTGCAAAACGTTTATTTGATTACATCAGACCTATCAAAGGCGTTCAAGTAATGTCTACAGACCAAATTGTTTCTAAATACAGTGGTTTAGATAAATATAATGGAGGCATTAATGGCTTCTGTAAATTTATTGATAATCAAGGTGGTAAATTATCTAAAGTATTTAGTTTGACTGATGAAGCTAAAGAATTGGCAGATAAAATTGTTGGCAAAGATATTAAAGGACTAGATAACAAAACGATTAAAGAAGCTATTGCTAGCAAAATTGATTCAGATGATGTTAAAGCATTAACAAAATTATTTGATGATAAAGGAAATGCTTGGGTTAAAAAGGCAAAGACTTTAAATGCTAGATTTACAGCACTTTCAGTTCTTTTAATTGTACCTTTGTTCTTAGGTTTTGCACTTCCTGCAATCAATGAACGTGCTACTAAAAAACGTATTTACAAAGAAAAAGAAGCATTAGCTGCACAACAAACTTCAGCAAAAAATTCCACTCCAAACTTCTTTGTTCAAAACCAAAAAACAAGTAAAATATTTAGCGATATTGCTAATTTCAACAAATAGTTAAATTACAATTTCTGATTCATTTTTATATGTTACGAAAGCCAGCTTATTGTTGGCTTTTTTAACGTATTTACGTTTTGTATAAATGATAGAAGTTTTAGAATTATTTTTTTGTGATGAATATTCTTTAGTAAGCTCTGCTGCTTTTAGTAGAATGTTATCAGAAACTTCTTCTTTTTGATTATTTAATTTTACTAAAATGTGCGCTCCTGCAAAATTTAATGGATGAAACCACAAATCTTCAGGAGAAGAAAGCTTAGAGAGAATATAATCATTTTGTTTTTTATTTTTGCCAATATAAATTTTTAACCCTTCACATTCCACAAAATCAATTTGAGTTTGCTTTTCTTCTTTTATAGGTTTTTCGTCTATAAGCTCAGAATAGATATCATTTAAATCAATAATGCTATCTGTTTGTTCTGTAAAATATTTTTCTTCTTCATAATATAAAATTTGCGAATTTGTTTCTTTTATCATTTCTATTGCAAGTTCATAAGCTTTTTTTGTTTTTTTATAAAGAGAATAATATTTGTTTGCATTTTCTGTTGGAGTCTTGTTCTCATCTAAATCAATAGTTATTTCATTCCCTTCAAAATCGTACAATTTTACTTGTTTTAGACCTTGCTTTATTGCATATAGATTTGCCATTAAAATATCTGCTTTATTTTTATAGTTTAATGCTTTGTCTAATTTTTCTATTTGCTGTTCTTGCTTGATTTTTAGTGTATTTAATCTAGTTAATTGAGTAGAAATATGTTTTGCAATTTTTGATTTTATATTAGAAATAATTGTTTTTTCTTGATGATATGAAAAATAGTTATCAATCATAGAATTGATGTTTTCTTCTTCATGACAATTATCCATTTTTAATAAATAATATTTTGAACAATCATCTAATAAATATGCTTTATATTCTTTTTTTGATAAAAATTCAATTAAGTTTTTATATAAAATATCTATTGAAAATGGTTTAATAGATGCAATCATATCTTCAACAAAAGACATTGTTAAATAATGATATTTACTAGAGATTGATTGTGCAATATTTTCAGCTTCAATATTTTCTTTAAATGTTTCAAAAGTTGTTCTTAAAAGATTTTTCTTTTTTTGCTTTGGTGGATAAATATATGGAAGTAATCCATAAAGTTCTCGTTCACGACTTTTTTCAGAGCTAACATTATGCGCACAACCTATAATAACATTTGTATCATAGTTATATAGAATTACATTACTGTGTTTACCCATTAATTCAATCGCCAAGCATAATTGAGACTTTTCGTTTAATTCATCATAGTATTCAAAATATATCTCAAATATTCTTTCATATTGGGGAATATCTATATTTATAATCTTTGCATTTTGAATATATTTTATGAGTAACATGCAAAACATAGGTGCTGTTTTAGGAATTGTTATATTGCGTCTTTGTTCATTTTCTTTTGACATAAAACAAATATGATAAAAACTTGGATTGAAATTAATATATAATTTCTTTGATTCACCATTGTTTCTCATCGTAAATATAAGCTCAGAACGATTAGGTTGCTGTACCTTCTGAACTTTTGCACCTATAAAATATTCCTTATTTTCCTCTAAAAATAATTTTAATGTTAACGCATCTAAATTTATCATATTTCTATTGTAAATGAAAAAGCAATGTTTAGTACATTGCTTTTTAATAGGAAGAACAAATTTATAGGAAGTGAATATTTTTATTATGCTGCTGTGCTTGCTTTTAAGAAATGAGCTGTATTTTTTACAAAGTTATTAGTTCCTTTGTAAGCTATGTTGCAAGCGATGTTTGCAGCAGTATCTTGTTGAGTTGTTTCTGTTGTAATTGCACCACCGTGTTTTAATAAATCGTGGCTTCTTAATGTACCATTAACTCCACCCATAATTGCACCAACAGTTGCACCTGTTAGAGCACTAGTTGCTGTTTCTGTTGCGAAATCTTTAAAGTTAAATTCTTTATCTTCTTCAAATGCACATTCAATTAAATTGTTTGAAGCACCGGAGATTGCACCTGTTGTAACACCTATTTTTGCACTATTTGCCATACAAGCTTTTGTTCCGCCTTCAATAAGTTTTTTACCACCAAGAGTAAATCCTTCATTGAAAGCACCACCACCAGTACCTGCTGTTGCAACTGCAATACCACCAGTTACGGCACCAGATAAAGCATCTTTAGCGATTTGTTTGCCATCTAATGCATCACCTTCAACTTTGTTTGTTGCTCTATCTACAGTTTTAACTCCAGCTTTCATTCCAGCACCTGCCAAAATACCAGCTACTAATGGTGTTGCAAGACCACCAGTAGTTGCAACTGCTGTTCCAGCTAATATTGCAGCAACACCAGTTGCTATGTTAGAGAATAAATTTACGCTGCCATCTTGTTTTGTTTTATATTCGTTAATTTTTGCTTCAGCTTCTTCAAATGATATTTTACCTTGTTTATATTGTTGAATTGCATCTTCACAATCATCTGAAGAAAGACCTAAACCAATACCATTTTTAATGTCATCCCAGCCTTCACCAATAAATCCATTAGATGAATTAATTTCTGCTAATTGATTTTGTAATATTTGAACAGAATAAAATTCTTCACCATTAAAAAGACTTAAATCTTCTTCTTTAACTTCTTTTTCTGCTTTTAACTCACTATTATATACATTTTGTTGAACTGCACCAATTTTTGAAACATCTACCATAAAATACCATACCCAAAGAATAAACTAACTCACATTTATATAAAGTATTTTTAGTTAAATAAATTGCCTTGCCAGTTAACATTTGTTAACAAACTCAAATATCTATCAAACGGCATTTAACTGCCTTAACTGCAGCTTCTGTCCTATCTTGAACTGATAATTTAGATAAAATATTGTGTACATGTAACTTTGCTGTATGAACACTCACATTTAACTTTTTTGCAATTTCTGCATTGTTATTACCCTTTGTTAAACATTTCAGCACTTGTTTTTCTCGTTTAGTTAGTATAATACTTTTCTCATCTACTAGATTATTATTCGTTGTTAATATTGAAAGAAGTGTATTTAAAAAGTGTTTTTGTACATGAATTTCAATAAAACAATTTCCTTCGTCTACTTCGTCTTCATCATCCAATATTGTAAATTTAACATTCTTGTTTGTAATGTTTAGATAATCCATAATATGCCCCACAATTATTCTTCGATGTTACAAGACTAACACCGTGCGAGCAAATATAAATTAACATATTTTCCAATTTCAAAAATTATTTAATCTCAATCAAGATATATTTTTGTGTACCCACATTTAAATCTTCTGCTGCTTTTAAAATATGAGTTCCATTTTTAGCTTCTATTCTTTCAATCAAAGATTTTTTGCCTTCATCAGTAGAATTGTAGACTAAATCTACACAAGCTCTATCTAAAGCAACTGGGTCAAGTGAAGATAAAATACCAATATCCTTCATTTCTGGAGGAGCAGGATTTTTATTACAATCACAGTCTATAGATATATTGTTCATAACATTTACAAAAGCTATTTCATCACCAAAATAATTCATCAATGATTTATCAGCATCAGCCATAGCTTCTAAAAATTTGTTTTGCTCGCAAGACCACATATTATTTGGTTCGCCAGCACCATGTATATATGCTTTCCCATATGATGAAGCAACTCCGATTGATAGATTTTTTAACGCTCCACCAAAACCACCCATTTGATGACCTTTAAAATGAGATAAAACCAACATAGAATCATATCTTTTTAAATGAGTTCCAACATAATTTTTCTTAATTTGTTTGCCTTCTGGAATATCTAGAGCCATATCACGTCTTGCATCCATAATATCCACTTTGGCAATTTCAGTAAAACCGTGCTCTTTTATAGCCTCTTTATGTTTTTTTGTTGTATTTCTGCGTCCTTCATAAGCAGTATTACACTCAACAATTGTACCTTGAACTTCATTTATCAATGGGGAAACAAAGTTTGGTTTTAAAAAGTTATGCCCACCTGGTTCACCAGAATGTAATTTTACAGCAACTTTTTTCTTTAAATCTCTATCAAGAATTTTATACATTTCAACAAGCATTTCTGGGCTTATATTGTGTGTAAAATAAACCACTGAAGTTTCTGGATAGATTTTTTTATGTATCATTCCATAGGCTTTACTAGGGTTGTTTGTTTCTCGTACTAGTAGCTCAAAAGGACAAATACCCGTTCTTTCTTTATTAGGAATATCCTCTACAATATTTTGAGCTTCATATCTAATATTGTGTTCATTCAAAATTTTTACAGCTGGTAAAGATATTGTTTTTGCATAAACATAATCAGCATCAGCATATGCATATAACAGTGCTGCCGCCTTACCTATCGTTTTATCAAAAACATATGTATCTTTAAAATTTTTATCTTTTATATAATCAATAAGTGGAACTAAACCGTGTTCACGAGATTTTACAATCTCACCATTTTCTGTATAAACAATTAATGAGTTTGTTTCTAATTGCTTGATTAAATTTTGTTTTAGACTATCTTTTAACTCAGCAGAATAATTTGGTAATGCACTTAAAAGGCTAATTGTAAGTACTAAAGCAGTGTTTTTAATTATATTTTTCATACAAACTCCTAAAATTCCTATAAAAGGATTTTATCATATATTCTGTTTTGACAAAAATCTTTTTTATGAGTTTTATTTAAGTATGAGAATTTCATATTTAGTAAATTATCCAACATCTTTTAAGGCTCATAGTTACAAATTTGAGCCAAAATCTGGTAGATTGTTTATACAAACAGACAATAAACCAAAACTTGGTGAAATGCCTTGTTTGGTCTATAAAGCTGGTAACGATGAAATCGATGAAAAATCCATGGATTTTGAAAATGGACTATACACAGCTTCCTTCTATGTTGATTTTTTAAAGCCAGAAGAAAAAGTTAGATATCATATAAAATATGAAGATACTGGAGCTATAGATAAAAAAAATGAAAAAGAATATGAATTAACACCATTTGCTTTTCTTCAAAATTCACTAATAAAAACAAGAAATCAATATCGTCAACCTTTAATCCACGCATTAAACTCCGGAAAAACTGTTGGACGAATATTATGTAAAAATAGTTTCCATTCTTGGGATTCAATAGAAAATATAAATGAACCTACAATTATTATTACGAATACTTTTCATACAGTTTTAAATAACCCAAATGTAGTTGGTATTATTTTTACCTCTTTTGATTCTGGTGCACTATCACACATGAGTACACAACTTAGAAATAATACAGACGTTTGTGCTTCTGTCTTTGACCCTAAATATATTCAACTGTTAACAGAATTAGACGGGAAATCCGTTGAACTTGAAGTTGAGGATGAAAAACTTCAAGTTACAGAAACAGACAAAATAGGAGAACCCAAACAGTACTCTAAAGTTATAATTCCAGAACAAAAACCATGTGACAAAATACTAACTTCAAAAGAATATTCTTCTGATATAGTTGGTGCTAAAGCTGTCAATTTAAAAAGATTAGAAGAACTTGTTCAACAAGGTAAAATTGACGTAAAAATTCCAAAATCAATTGCGCTTCCACATACTTGGATTCAACATTTATTTGACGAAAATAAAGGTCAACAAACCAGTTATGACACAGCAAAAGGATATTATGATTGCAAAGAACAAATCCCAGCATATTATGAAAATAGTTTTGAAAATAGAATGAATGAGTTAATCCAAACAATGGCAAAAAATGGTTTAGATATTGATTCGGATTATGTTATGGTTCGCTCTTCATTTAATGGAGAGGATTTATCAGATTATTCAGCTGCTGGTTTATACAAATCAATAATGTCTGAAGTTACCCCACACGATTTATATGAAGCTATAGTTGAAGTCGCCCAATCAAAATGGAGTGATGATGCTATTTATTCACGTAAACAACACGGAATTGATGCCAAAACGATTAAACCAACAGTACTTATTCAAGATTGTATTGTTCCAGACTATAAGTTTACTGTTTATACAGATTTTGCAGATGATGACAAACTAAGAATTGATATGTTATCTGATGGAATGGTATACGCTGCAGATGATATTCAGCCACATGTATTTGAATATGATAAAAAAACACAAACACTAACCTATAAATCAATTCAAATGATAACACCGAAAGTTTGTTACGATGAGAATTTTAATGAGCAATTAGAACCTACGCAAAACGATTTATCACAAAGACCTAAAATATTTGAAATGGTTGAAAAACTTATAAAAAACGCTCTTGTTATAGAAAAAGAATTTGGACAACCTCAAGATATAGAAGGTGGATTTGTTGGTAATGATATTTATTTATGGCAAACAAGAAATATCAATAATTAATTCCATATAATAAATTGTTATTAAACAGAATCCAACCCGTATGAATGAATGTAGTTCCTACGGGCTTTTGCTTGGATTTGTTGTATTTGGAGAGGAATTATTACAGGAATTTTAAATTAAATTCCAATTAGATAAATACACGTAAAAATATTTTTTGCTACTTTTATTTGTAGAGTTGGGGAATTCTTTACATAAAAATTTTAGCTACTCTTATAAAACATCAAAAAAGAGTAAAAGTATTTTTATGAAAATCACACCAATTACAGTTTATAAACCAATAAAACAAAGTTTCAAACACAATGAAAAAACACAAATATATTATGATGATTATGATACATATAATCCAGATATTACACTAAAAGACGCATTTATTTCAGCAGGAATAACAACTGGTTTGTGCTTTTTAGCAACAACATTAATTGCAAATGAAGATAAGATTAAAAGTTTAATGAAGAAAGTTATTGTCTGGGTTAAGAAAGCATAAGCCAACAATTAAAAGTCATAGCAAGCCGAAGGCGTGATTAACCAGCGAAATTCAGTACAAGTGCAACATGGTTAGCAAGTGTGAAACGAAGTGTAGCAGAAAAAATTTCAAGACAACGAAAACTTGTCATTCTGAAGAGCAAAGCAAGTTCAGAATCTGTAGATTTTAATATATTTACAACATACTCGGCATTAGGTTAGATTCCGAAATAAATTCAGAATGACAATACAACATGTCATTCTGAAGAACGAAGCGAATTCAGAATTTAAGGGTTTTAAATATAACAAAAAATATCACATTAAATTAAACGAAATATAATGTTGGATTTCATTACATTTCACACAACTTACAAACTTACACAAAAGTGTTTAATAACTAATTTTACCTTCATTCAACACTTTTGCAGCACAACTAAATCCATAATCATTTTTATTACAATCTTCAATTGAACCAGAACCCCCAGCAACAATACCTTTTTTATCTAACAAAATAAAGAAAAAAGAATCAATTCCTAGTTTATTTGGTTTTCTTTCACCATTTACATCTACAGAAATTAATATACTGCCATTATTACTTATATTTTGATAATCTTCATCAGACAGTCCCATTTGCATATTATTCCACCAAGTTGCATATTGAATACCATCAGAAGTTGTAACTCCTTTTAAATTAGGCATTCCCCAACTTGAAATATCAACCCCATTCAATGCTAGTCTTTTTTGAATATACCTTGTTTTACAATCATTCATTTCAGTACAAGTATCCATAGCACTAACTTCTTTAACAAATTCATCATAAAATTTATTATTTTCTATTAGATAAGAATAATCACCACGAGCATATCCATTATTCATAGAAATTCTATATAAAGATTGATGTATAACTGAATTTGC
>JAFTSM010000048.1 GCA_017467305.1 Candidatus Gastranaerophilales bacterium | reverse complement strand
TGGTGGGCGTTAAGAGACTTGAACTCCTGACATCCTCCTTGTAAGGGAGGCGCTCTACCAACTGAGCTAAACGCCCTCAACAATTTATATAATACGTGCTGAAAAAATTAAGTCAAGCATTATTTTTAAAATATTTTTTCTTTTTTATTGTGATACAATAAAATTAATAGAAACGAGGGAATTTATGGCAGATTTTAATTTTGTTATTGATGAATCTAAATGTATTCATTGTGGATTATGTGCAAAAGATTGTATTGCTGCAGTTATTTCTATGGAAGGGGATACTCCAAAAGCAACTGCTCCACAACGTTGTATTGGTTGCCAACATTGTTTGGCTATTTGTCCAGTTGGTGCAATATCTATAATGGGTAAAAATCCAGATGATTCTGATAAAATCTATGCTCAAAATCCAGATATGATTTTAAATTTAATCAAGTCTCGTAGAAGTGACAGACAATATAAACAAGAAAATGTTGATGCTGATAAATTAAACAAATTAAAGGATATGCTAGCATGGGTTCCTACTGGTTGTAATTGCCGTAAACTTCATTTCTCTTTTATTGATGATATTGACGTTATGAATGAATTTAGAGAATATACAAATAAAAAAATTATTTCAGCATTAGAAAAGAACCCTATAAAAGCCGTTGCAGAAAGATTTTCTAACTATGCAAAACTTTTATTAAAAGGTGAAGATGTAATATTCAGAGGTGCTCCTCACATGGTTGTTGTTGCAAATCACGTTGATGCACCATGTTCAAAAGAAGATGCAATTATTGCGTTGAGTTATTTTGAATTATATGCTCAAAGCTTGGGAATTGGTACTTGTTGGTGTGGTTTAGGTGATTCTTGTATGAAGTTATTCCCAGAACTATGTGAATATATGGGAATACCAGAAGGCTATAAGCCAGAATATTCAATGTTATTTGGACCAAAAGAAGTTAATTATTCAAGAACTACACAGCCAGAAAAAGTTTCTGTAGTTAGTGCAAAGAAAACAGGTTTTGAAAAACTTTCAGCTGGAAAAGCTGCAAAAAGATATTTTTGGAATTTCTTAAGATAGTATTAGGAGAAAAAGATGAGAGAAGAACTGTTAGCAATTATTGAAAAGAATAGCAGAATAGGCTTAAATGAACTGGCCGTATTATTAGGTGTTGAAGAAGCTGCCGTTCTCTCTGAACTTGAAACTCTTGAAAAGGAAGGTATTATTTGTGGTTATCATACTTTAATTGATTGGGATAAAACATCTATTGAAAAGGTTACCGGATTAATTGAAGTAAGGGTTACACCGCAACGTGGGCAAGGTTTTGATAGTGTTGCAGAACGAATATACAATTATCCAGAAGTTCGTGCTACATATTTGATTTCTGGCGGTTATGATTTACTTGTTGTATTAGAAGAAAAATCACTTAGAGATATTTCTAATTTTGTGACATATAAACTTTCTACTCTCGATGGTGTTTTAAGTACTGCTACACATTTTGTCCTAAAAAAATATAAATATAACGGCACAATACTCGCAAAGAAACAAGAAGATGAAAGAGAGATGTTTACACCATGACAAAAGAACTCTCAAATAAAGTCTTAGCTATAAAACCCTCTGGAATTAGAAAATTCTTTGATTTAGTTAGTGAAATGAAAGATGTTATATCGCTTGGCGTTGGTGAACCGGACTTTGATACGCCTTGGCATATTAGAGATGAAGGTATATATGCTTTAGAAAAAGGTAGGACTTTCTATACATCTAATTCTGGTTTAAAATCACTACGTCAAGAAATTTGTAATTATATTAAAAAAACTCAAAATGTTGAATATAACCCAGATAATGAAGTTATAGTTACTGTTGGCGGTTCAGAGGCTATTGATATAGGTATAAGAGCTTTGGTTAACGACGGTGATGAAGTTATCATTCCTCAACCTTCTTATGTTTCTTACGAACCTTGTGCAATTTTAGCAAATGCAAAACCTGTAATTATTAATTTAAAAGCAGAAAATGAATTTCGTTTGAAACCAGAGGAACTTTTAAATGCAATTACTGATAAAACAAAAATTTTAATTTTGCCATTTCCAAATAATCCAACTGGTTCAATTATGGATAGGGCTGATTTAGAAGCTATTGCAAAAATTATTATTGAAAAAGATATTTATGTGATGTCTGATGAAATTTATTCGGAGCTTTCATATAAAGAAAAGCATGTTTCTATAGCTTCATTAGCCGGTATGAAAGAAAGAACTATTTTAATAAATGGTTTTTCAAAAGCCTATGCAATGACTGGTTGGAGATTAGGTTATGCATGTGCACCTAAAGAAATCATCAAACAAATGACAAAAATTCACCAGTTTGCAATTATGTGTGCACCTACAACAAGCCAGTATGCAGCTGTAGAAGCGCTTAAAAATGGTGATGATGATGTTGCTATGATGAGGCAAGAATATAACCAAAGAAGAAGATTTTTATTAAACGCTTTCAAAGAAATGAATATTCCTTGTTTTGAACCATTCGGTGCGTTTTATGTATTCCCTTGCATAAAAGAATTTGGAATGACAAGTGAAGAGTTTGCAACTAGATTTCTTCAAGAAGAAAAAGTTGCGGCAGTTCCTGGTACTGCTTTTGGTGATAGTGGCGAAGGACATTTAAGAATATCTTATGCGTATTCATTAGAAAATCTTAAAAAAGCAATGGAACGTATGAAACGTTTTGTTGAAAGATTAAGAGAAGAAAAAAGATAAATAAAAGCCCTCATTTATTGAGGGCTTATTTATTAATCTCTTGATATTACAAATATAGCTTCTTCTGCAAAAATGTTTGAAAATTTAGAGTATTGAATACCTTTTCTTATAGTAGCTCTAGTTGTATAAATACCTTCTAAAATAGTTATATTGTTCTTTTTTGCGTATTCAAAAAAGTCTTTGATTGTAAGTAAGTGAATGTTTGGTGTATCGTACCACTCGAATGGTAATACTTTTGATTTTGGCATATTCCCAGTAAAAAAGAAATTACAGCGAACTCTCCAATATGCAAAGTTCGGAAAACTTACAATACATTTTTTACCAACACGCAACATTTCTTCCATTACGTAGTGTGGGTTTTGCGCTGATTGAAGTGTTTGGTTTAAAATCACATAATCATAACATTTGTCTGGAAATTGTTTTAAACCTTCATCAATGTCACCTTGAATAACAGAAAGTCCTTTTTCTAAACACTGAATAACCTCTGTTTGAGAAATTTCTATTCCGTTACCGTTGATGTGTTTATTATCTTTTAATAGTTTTAAAAGTGTTCCATTTCCGCAACCCAAATCAAGTACACGTGCGTTTTGTTCAATCATATCATTGATTATAGAGTAGTTTAAATGAAGTCCTTTTGATGTAGCGTAATGGTTATTCATTTTCTTCTCCTTTGATATGTGTGTTTAAAAAACTTTTGATGATTTTTTCTTGAACTTCATATTCAAGCAAGAAAGCATCGTGTCCACAAGGTGATTTTATTTCGCAATATGAAACATCTTTGCCTAGTTGCATTAATGTATTAACAACTTCTTTTGATTGAGATGACGGGAACAACCAGTCTGTATCAAAAGACATAATTAAGAATTTTGCATCTGTGTCTTTAAACGCATTTTGTAATGAACCATATTTGTTTGCTGGGTCAAAGTAATCAACTGCTTTTGTTATGTATAAGTAACTATTTGCATCAAACCTATCAACAAATATTTGTCCTTGATGTTGCAAGTAACTTTCAACTTGGAAATCCACATCAAAGTTAAAGTCATAATGGTCTTTGTCTTGGAGTCGTCTTCCAAACTTGTTATACATTGCTTCTTCACATAGGTAAGTTATGTGACCAACCATTCTCGCTGTAGAAAGTCCTCTATCTGGTTTTTCTTGCTTGTCGTAGTAATCGCCATTATTCCAATTAGGGTCAGAAATAATAGAGTTTCTGCCAACAGCGTTAAATGCGATAGCTTGAGGTGATAATCTTGATGTGGTTGCAATTAAAATTGCGGAAGTAACATAATCTGGATAAGAAATAACAAATTGCATTGCTTGCATACCACCCATTGAACCACCAGCTACTGCATAAAGTTTTTTGATACCCAAGTAATCAAGAAGTTTCTTTTTGACTTTTACTGTATCTTCAATAGTGAATACTGGAAAGCTTAATCCATATGGTTTACCAGTTTCTGGATTTATGCTTGAAGGTCCAGTTGTTCCGCTACAACCACCTAAAATATTTGAACAAATAACAAAATATTTGTTTGTGTCGAAGGCTTTATTAGGACCAATGATAGTATCCCACCAACCAGGTTTTCTATCGTTCTCACTATGATAGCCTGCTGCGTGAGCGTCACCAGTTAGAGCGTGAATAACTAATATTGCATTTGAACCATCTTCATTAAGTTTGCCATAAGTTTCATAAGCAACTGTAATTGGTCCAAATTCAACACCACTATCAAATTTTATTTTATCTTCTATTGTATAGAATTTTGTTTCTACTATTCCAACATTATTTTCTGTAATCATTATTTATCCTTTATGAACGAGCAACTTTTATAGCGTTATCAATATCAGCGATAATATCGTCAATATTTTCTAAACCGATTGATGCTCTCATAAAGTCGTTAGTTATTCCAGCTTTAATTTTTTGTTCTTCAGATAATTGTCTGTGAGTTGTTCCAGCTGGATATGTAATGATTGAGTGGACATCACCCAAATTTGTAGCATGGATAAATAATTTTAATGCTTCAATAAATTTAGTTCCATCACCGTCAACACCAAATCCGATTAAAGATGAACCACCTTTTGGTAAGTATTTTTTTGCAAGTTCATAATCTGGACTGCTCTTTAATAGTGGATAGTTTACAAAGTTGATATGTGGATGGCTTTCTAAGTATTGTGCAAGCTTAAATGCGTTTTCACAGTGTCTATCCATTCTTACATGAAGAGTTTCAATACCTAATTGAGTCAAATAAGCATTAAATGGACTTTGGCAACAGCCCAAGTCTCTCATTAAGTGAGTTCTTGCTTTTGCAATGAATGCAGCATTTCCAAATACTTGATTATAAACTACACCGTGATAACTTTCATCTGGAGTTGTGAACATAGGGAATTTATCATTTTGTGACCAGTCAAAGTTACCAGAATCAATAATTGCGCCACCCATTGCGTTGCCGTGACCAGATAAATATTTTGTAGTTGAATGAACAACAATATCAGCACCGTGTTCAATTGGTCTACATAAGTATGGAGTTGGTACTGTATTATCTACTACTAATGGAATACCGTGTTTATGTGCTAAATTTGCTAATGCTTCAATATCTGCAACTTTAATACTTGGGTTTCCTAATGTTTCTGTATAAATACATTTTGTTTTTTCTGTAATTGCATTTTCATAATCTTCTAAATTATCAGAGTTAATGAAAATTAGATTAATACCCATTTGTTTGAATGTTTTTGCAAATAAGTTATATGTTCCACCATAAATTTTTCCAGATGTGATAATCTCATCACCAGCTTCTGCTAAGTTTAACATAGTGATAAGAACAGCTGATTGTCCAGATGAAGTAATTAATGCGCCAACACCACCTTCAAGTGCTGCAAGTCTTTTTTCAACCATATCCCATGAAGGGTTAGAAATTCTTGTATAAATATCACCAGCAACCTTTAAATCAAATAAGTCTACGGCGTGCTGTACACTATCAAAGCTGTATGCTGTATTTGCATAGATAGGTGTAGATACAGCGTTGTTTTGTTTTTTTAAATCAATAAATCCGCTTACGGCTAATGTTTCAAACTTCATCTTTTATTCCCTCTTTTTATGTTCGTTTTTAATTATAGAACGATTTTATCTAATTAGTAAATTAATTATTAAAAAAAGCGGGTTTTTGTTACCCGCTTTTAACTTTTTATTATTAATTTCTTTCTTGTATCAGATTTGTTATTACAGCTGAAATCAATAAGGTAACGGCACCAATTAAGAAAGCATATTCCCAATGGTAATTTATACCAGCTGGAACCATATATTCACATTTACTAATAAACCAAGCTAATACTGTACAAACTAATACTTGTGGACCTGCAATAAATATATTAAATATACCCATTACAGAACCTTCTGAACCTTTTTTAATAAATTCAGATAACATTGCAAAAGGTAATGCTAAAATACTTGCCCAACCGATACCAGCAATTGCCATACAAACTAATACAAAACCTGGTTCTTTGTATATGCCCATTCCAACGAAGGTTAAAGCTAAAGTTATTAAAGAAATAAAATGAACTTTTTTATTTCCAAATTTAGTTGATAATAAACCGATTGGAATAGAAACCAAGAAGCAAATTAAGTTTTGGATAGCAAAACAAATTGATGAAAAATTTGTTGCTTGGCTTATAGTTGCAGCATAAGAATTTTTAAGTTCTTCTGTTGCTGTTGTTAAATCTGGAACCCCATAAACTGTATGAATTGCATATTGAGTAAAGAAAATATTTAAACTCATAATACCAATCCAAGTAAATAATTGAAGTGTACAAATTTTACCAACTTCTGGAGATGATTTGAAGAAATCTACAACCTTTTGAACAAAAGACGGACCTTTTTCTTTAACTTCTTCTTTTTTTACTTCTTCAACAACTTCATTTTTTTTGTATTTATGTTCTTTTATTGTGATACAAGTCCAAAGCATTGCCAAAGAGAAAGCTAATGCCGCCATTACAAATTGTGCATTAATACTCATTTGATAATTACATACATATTTTAAAAATGGAGCAGTACCTGCTGCAACAACTGAGCCTAAACCGATTGCAAAGCTTAAATAAGAATTAGCTAAAGCGTGTTGTTCTTGTGGAACCAAGTCTGGCACTAATGCTCTATATGGACCTTGAGCAGCATTAACACAAGCATCAATAATCCATATCATAATTGCCGCAATTATTAAACCACCAAAAGCTAGAGCTGGTAGACCAAATGTTGTTGATATTTTTTCCCAAATTAAAGCAGAGTTAGGAAATGCCCATAATGCTAAGCTGGCAAATAGTGCTCCAGCAAATAGATATGGTCTTCTCTTACCAAAAATAGTGTGTGTTTTGTCGCTTAATTCACCAATGATTGGTTGAACTAACATACCAGTAACTGGACCTGCTAGCCAAATTAAACCAAAAATCAATGGAGAAGCACCAAGCCCTTCTGTTACTGGTCCAGAAAGAATGATTCTCATCTGCCAAGCAAATTGTAAACCAAAGAAGCCTAAGCAGAAGTTTAACAATTGTGCTGTTGAGAATTTCTTTAAACCATTCTCTTTTTCAATTACTTCGTTACTCATTGTTTTCCTCTTTATTAACTATGTCAAATTTTTCTATTAAGTTAGGGAGTACTTCAAATAAATCCCCAACGATACCAATGTCGGCTTGTTTAAAGATAGGAGCATTCCTATCTTTATTGATAGCTATTATTTTACCACTATTTTTTATAGAGGTTAAGTGTTGATTTGCACCAGATATACCAACCGCAATATATAATTCTGGTGTTACTGTTTTCCCAGTTTGTCCTATTTGTTGTGATTTTGTTATGTATCCGTGTTCGTAAGCCTCTCTTGAACCACCAACAGCTGCATTCATTTTTTGTGCTAGTTGATAAATAAGTGCAAACCCATTATCTTTACAAGCACCTTTTCCACCAGCAATTATTATTTTTGATGTAGATAAGTCTCTACTATGGTTGATTTTTTCTTTAGCTTTTATAATTTCTATTTTCTTTTCAATTTTATCTATATCAATCCAGTTAAAAATTGCATTTACAAAATGGTCTGTTTCTTCAATTTTAAATGTGTTTTCTTGAACAGTTGCCATTTGTGGGAAGGTTCTACACAAAATATCTGCTGTTAATTGTCCACCAAAAGTTGGTCTTGTTGAAAGAAGTAGATTATTTTCACCAATATCCAAGTTAGTACAATCAGCTGTTAGACCAGTTTCTAATTTTGTCGCTGTATAAGAAGCTACTTCTTTTCCATTAGTTGTTGCACCAATTAGAATTATTCTAGGTGGATATTTTTGTGCGATTTGAGTAAAAAGTTCTGGCGTATAATTGCTATCATATTCTGTTAAACGGTTATCACAAACAATTACAACCTCATCGGCACCACATCTGCCTAGTTCATGGACAATATTATTATAATTAATTCTTGGCCCAACAATACATACCATTATGCGTTGGTTCCAAATTTTTTCTTTTAATGAACGAGCTTTTGTAACCAATTCTTTTACAACTGGTTTAATAGTATTATCTTTATTTAATTCTCCAAAGATTAATATTCCGTTTTCATTAGCCATTTTTCATTACCTCTTTAATAGTTGTAATTACGGAATATTCGTAGTCTGATTCCATAAGTTCACAGCTTCTTGTGTCATTTGTTTTATAAACTTTTGAAACATAAGTTGGTGAACCTTTAACACCAGTTTCATTATCCATTAAATTAAGTTCGTATAAATTGTAGGTCTTGTAGTTATAATCTTGTGCTTTTATGTACCCATTAATTCTCGGTATTCGTGGTGGCAATACATAATTATTAACGCATAAAACAGCTGGTAAGTTCACTTTATAGGTTTTCTTTTCTGTTTCAGTTTCTGAATTAACAGTGACTATATTTTCTTCAATACCTATAATCTCTTTTACGTGTGAAATAAATGGCATATTTAATCTTACTGCTGTTGATGTTCCAGTTTGAGAAGTTTCGCCATCAATAGCACTTTGACCAAATAATATTAAATTTGTTTCTGGAAATTTTTCTTTTATAACAGATGATAAAACTTTTGACGTTGCACAAGTATCTGAACCAGCAAATTTGGGGTCACATAATAAAACGGCATCATCAACACCCATAGCAATAGCTTCTTTTAAAACTTCAATAGCTTTATTTGGGCCCATTGTGATTGCTATAATTTTAGCATTAAATTGCTCTTTTAAATTTAGAGCCAATTCAACAGCTTGCTTATCGACAGGATTCATAATGCTTTCCATTTGAGTTCTGTCGATATTGTTGTCTTTAGTCCATTTTACATCAGTAGTATCTGGAACTTGTTTTATAAACACAACAATGTTCAATATAATAACCCCTTTATTACTTCTATTGTGCAACAAAAACGATTACATGTCTAACGCAACATCTAGTGTTTTTGCCTTTGCAACGATTGCACTAGATGAAATAACGTCTACACCTGTTTTTGCAATGTTTCCAATTGTTTCAATTGTAACGTTTCCGCTAGCTTCAATTAAAGCTTTATCACCAATTATTGCAACACATTCTTTCATTAAGTCACAGCTCATATTATCAAGCATAATAATATCGGCTTTAGCTTCAACAGCTTCTCTAACTTGTTCGATAGTATCACATTCAATTTCAATCTTGTGAGTGTGTGATAAGTGTTCTCTAATTTTCTTAACAGCATTTGTAATTGAACCAGCATATTGAATGTGGTTATCTTTTATCATAACGCAATCAGCAAGATTAAATCTGTGCAACCTTGCACCACCAGTAAATACAGCATATTTTTCAAACATTCTAAAACCTGGTGTTGTTTTTCTTGTATCAGTGATTCTTGCTTTGTTATCACCAATTGCAACTTGATATTTATTTGTTTCTGTTGCAATACCACTTAATCTTTGAATATAGTTTAAAGCTGTTCTTTCACCAATTAATACTGCTCTTGCTGGACCTTCAATTATTGCTAAAGTATCACCTTTTTTAATTTTATCGCCATCAGCAAAGAATTTTTGAATTTTAACGTCTGAAGACAATGTTTTAAATACCATTTCAACAATATCAATACCACAAAGGATACCGTCTTCTCTAGTATTTAACTTTGCTGTAATTCTTTCGTCTTTTGGTACTAAGTAGTCTGTTGTAATATCACCAAAACCTATATCTTCTTTTAATGCATTTTTAACGTGTTCTTCTACTATAAAATCGTGCAATAATACTGATGACATATATTAACCTTTCATTATTGTGTTTCTTGATACTTGATGAGATTCTGCAATTAATTCTTTATTTGGAAAATCTTCTCTATAATGAGCACCACGAGATTCTTTTCTTTTTAATGCAAATTCTATAATTAATTCTGCGATTGTTAATAGGTTTCTTAATTCGTAAGAACCTCTTGTCGGGCATTTGTATGTTCTTCCAAATTGTTGTTTTAGTGCTTCAATTTCTTCTTTTGCAGAATTTAATTTTTCGTTGTTTCTAATAATACCAACTTTATCCCACATAATATTTTTTAGAGTCGTTAGCATTTCTGTAGTTTCAACTGTTTCTTTTATTGGAAGTTTATCTGCGTAGGCATTGATAATTTTTGTTATTTGTTCATCTTGAAGATAGTTGTCACTTAAATCTTTTGTTTTTAAATGATTAACTAATTCGTACGCCGTAACAGCACATTCAAGTATAGAGTTTGAAGCTAGTCTATTTGCACCGTGCAAACCAGTGCAAGCAGCTTCGCCTATAGCATAAAGTCCTTCAATAGAAGTTGTACCATTAACTTTTGTTTTTATGCCTCCCATATAGTAGTGTGCAGAAGGAGATACTGGAATATAATCTGTTGAAGGATTTATTCCATATTCTCTACAAGTGCCGTAAATTGTTGGAAAACGTTTTTCAAATTTAAGTTCATTTATATGAGTAGCATCAAGGTAAACATTTTTAGTTTTTGTTTCTTGCGTTTCGTGGAATATAGCACGAGTTACGATATCACGGGGTGCTAACTCTAAGCGTTTATCATATTTTTCCATAAAGGTTTTGCCGTTTTTATCAACAAGCTTTGCGCCTTCACCCCTAACTGCTTCAGAAATTAGGAACATTGTACCTTCGCCAAGTGCAAAAGCTGTTGGGTGAAATTGTACAAATTCCATATCCTTTACAATAGCACCAGCTCTATATGCTAAAGCAATTCCGTCACCCGTTGTAATGTCTGGGTTAGTCGTATATTTGTATAATTGACCAACACCACCAGTTGCGATTATAACAGCTGGTGTTTCAATAACTTCGTATTCATTTTCAACATAATTGTATGTGATTAAACCACGATTAATATTTTTAGAATCCTTTAAAAGCTCAACAGCAAGAGTTTGCTCATATATTTGAACATCTTTTTGCGCCATTAAATATTTTACAAGTGCATTTTCAATACAGAAACCAGTAGCGTCACCACCAGCGTGTAATATGCGGTTTACACTATGTGCAGCTTCTTTTGTAAATTTAAGTTTGTTGTTTTCATCTTTGTCAAAATCAACACCAATTTTTTGTAGCTCATTAACAACTTCTGCGCTTTTTTCTGATATAAATTTTGCAACATTTTTATCAGTTAAACCAGCACCTGCAATAAGAGTATCTTCAATGTGGAGAGAACAAGAATCCAACTTGTTTTCGGGCATTACACACACCATACCACCTTGAGCATATCTTGAGTTTGACTCAATCAATTGAGTCTTGGTAATAACTAAAATTCCATTTGGAAGATTAGCTTCTTTGTGTAACTTGATTGCCGCATAAAGCCCCGCAATGCCACTACCTACAACTACAGCAGAATATTTTGTGTGTTTCATTCTAATACCCTTATGTTCTTAAATATTTTATTGCAAACATAAAAAATATTCATTAATTCTGTTTTTTTTCGTATAAATGTTACTAATTGTTTAATGTAAAAAAGACTCCTAAAGTTAGGAGTCTTTTTTATATTTGTAATTATTTGTTAAATTACATAGCACCTTTAACGATTTGTGCAAAGCTGTCTGCTTTTAAGCTAGCGCCACCAACTAAAGCACCATCAATATCAGATTGAGCCATTTGTTCTTTTATTGTTTCTGGTTTTACGCTACCACCATAAAGAATTCTGATAGCATCAGCAGTATTTGCATCATATAAACCTTTAACAGTGTTTCTAATCATAGCAATAACTCTGTTAGCTTCGATTGAATCACAAGTTTTGCCAGTTCCGATAGCCCAGATAGGTTCATATGCAATAATTGATTTAGCAACTTCTTCAGCAGTTAAACCGATTAATGCTTTTGTGATTTGAGAAGCGATATGATAATCAGTAACACCAGCTTCTCTTTGTTCTAAAGATTCACCACAGCAAATGATAGGGATTAAACCGTTAGCTAAGATAGCTTTTGCTTTTTTGTTAACCATTTCATCTGTTTCACCGAAGTATTCTCTTCTTTCAGAGTGACCAATGATAATGTATTCACAACCTGCATCTTTTAGCATTTCAACAGAACATTCACCAGTGAATGCACCTTTTGTTTCAAAATAACAATTTTGAGCTGCTAATTTAACTTTTCCACATCCACAATCTGTTAATGCTTTATTTGCAGCATATAAAGCTGTAAAAGTTGGAGCAATAACAACTTCTGGAAGAGCTGCTTTATCTTCAGCTTTTAATTCAGCCATAAGTCCATTTGTTAATGCGATAGCATCAGCTTGTAAGTTGTGCATTTTCCAGTTGCCTGCGATTACTGGTCTTCTTGCCATAATTCTACCTTCTTTCTTTTGTAACTAACATGAAAATATTAGTTAAAACACGATTTTTTATCAAGATTGTTCGTAATATCCTTTTTTAAGAACTGTTTTTAATTGAGGTTGAATTGTGTATAAAATATTATTTTCTTTACAGAATTCTTCTACCTCTTTGTATAGTTCTTTATAGTGTTCTGGTGCTATAAATTTATCTCCAGGTGTTAAAAAAGTATCTCTGTAATCTATATCAAAAGCAACAGCTACTTTGTTCTCTGTTTCTTTTACAATATTTAAAAATCCTTTGATTTCATTAATGTTGTCATTTATACCATTTAGAGTTATGTATTTTAATGTTAATTCGACATTTTGAAGTGATGTGAATTTTTTGATATTATCAATAACTTTATCAAAAGCATCGATTCTTTTGATTTTGTTGAAGGTTTCTTTCGTGCCAGAATCTAAAGAAATACACAATCTGAAGTTCATTTTTGAAGCATATTTTTCAACAGCTGGCAAATATTGTACTCCGTTTGTCAAAATAATAATATTTTTACATTTGTTCTTTGATAATTCTTCAAGAATATCTTCAAATTCAGTTAGTAAGGATACATTACCACCTTGAAATTCTACGGTTAGATTTTTTTTGTCTATCATTTTCTCTTCAAACAATTGCTTGATTAATGGTAACGCATTGTAATTTTGTTTTTTTAAATTATGGTTTATTATTTCAGTACAATATATACATTTACATTCGCATTGTTTGTAATGGTTCATTATTAAATGAGATATTTTTTTTGTTTCTTTTGGATAAAAAAAGCCTATTAATTTTTTGATAAAGTTCGAGTTTTCTTCTTTTATTTCTCTATATTCGGTACACCCTCTACATTTTGTTGGGATTATTCCATTTTTAAACATTTCAATAAGTTGTTTTTTTGTTTTGATTATTTTTTCTTTTTCGAGGTTTTTTGAGTCTTTTATTACAACACCAGGACAAGTCGCACAAGAACAACAATATTTTATCTCTTGAGGCAAGAAATTTAGAGTTTTTTCTAGTTTTGGGCAGTAATATGATTTATCCATAAATTGTCTCCGTATGTCTTAGGCAAGTATAACATAATTTGAGTTTCTTTTAGCAAAATTAAACATTCAGTTGTTTTATATCTATGTGTAAAGATATTTGGTTTAAGTATGTATTCAATTTCTTTTGGTAAAAAGATTCCAGTTGTAACATGTAAGGTAAAAGATCTTTCTAGTAAAAAATTTGTGCCTGTAAAAATGTATGAATATGATTGTAGAGAACAATCCGATATTGATGAGGTTAAAAACCTTCCGGTTCCTTTTTCTTATAAAACAGCCATTGCAACAGAAATGGAAACAAAAAAAATAGCAAGAGAAAAATATTCAATTGATACTGGTATTTCTCACTACATAATAGAATCAGAACAAGGAATCCCTCTTGGAATTGCTAGCGTAAAAAATAATGAAGAGTCATATGGTGTTAAATTCATACAAACATCTCAGAATTTAACACATAAGTACGTTGGGCAAGCAATGCTAGCTTCAATTGCCCAAATAGCATTGAACGATAATAGGAAAAATTTTGAAATATATTTCCCAACAGATGATGCAATGGGATTCTATACTCATAAATGTGGTTTCAAACATTGTGATAGTTATCGTAATTTAGAAATGTTTGAAAAGGATATGAAAAAATTCATATTTCGAACACAGTTGAAAACTCGTGCACCAATCGTTGATTTAAGAGGATAGTTTTTTAACAAATGTAAAGTTAACACTAGTCAAAATTTAAAATTAGAGTTAAAATGTACAAGCAGTCTAAGGTAAGAAGAAGAGGAATTAATAATCATGAATATAAGTTCAATCATTAATTTTGTAGCTGAAATCGTTGAAGTTCTTACTAATTGGCTTAATAATGACAAAAAAGAATGGGCTTGGTGTCCTATTCGTGTTGACAATCGTTCTGACAGATATTAGTACTGTCTTTTAATTTCGATTTGTCGACTGGGTTTGATGTTTTTTGTTTTAAACAAAAAGCTTCATTTGTTTTGCTATGTTTAGGGTAATATAAATGTAGCGAACATTATTGTTGCAATTAATTTAAAAGGGAATAAAAATGACAAAAACAAGATTTGGCAAATTTGGTGGGCAATATATCCCAGAGATTTTAATGCCAGAAATAAAAAAAATTGAAGAAGCATATGAATTTTATAAAAATGACCCACAATTCAATAAAGAGTTAAGTGAATTGCTTTTAAAATATGCAGGACGCCCATCTTTATTATATTTTGCAAAGAATATGACAGAGGATTTAGGTGGTGCAAAGATTTATTTAAAACGTGAAGATTTAAACCATACAGGTTCACACAAAATCAATAATGTTTTAGGACAAGCACTACTTGCAAAATACATGGGCAAGAAAAGAGTTATTGCAGAGACTGGTGCTGGTCAACATGGTGTTGCAACTGCAACGGCAGCTGCTTTGCTTGGACTTGAATGTGAAATCTTTATGGGTTTAGAAGATACTATTCGACAATCTTTGAATGTTTATAGAATGGAACTTCTTGGAGCAAAGGTTCATGCCGTAACTTTTGGTACTCAAACATTAAAAGATGCTGTAAATGAAGCAATGACAGAATGGGCAAAACGTTCAGAAGATACTATGTATCTTTTAGGTTCTGTTATGGGTCCTTATCCATATCCAACTATTGTAAGAGATTTTCAAAGTGTCATAAGTAAAGAAGCTCGTGAACAAATTCTTGAAACGGAAGGCAAATTGCCAGATGTTGTTATGGCTTGTGTTGGTGGTGGTAGTAATGCAATGGGGATGTTTTACAACTTTATTGATGATAAAGATGTAAAACTAATAGGTTGTGAGGCAGCAGGGCTTGGTGTTCATACTGAAAAACATGCTGCAACTATTACAAAAGGTAGTGTGGGAATATTTCACGGTATGAAATCAATATTCTGTCAAGATAAACATGGTCAAATAGCCCCAGTTTATTCAATTTCAGCAGGTTTGGATTATCCGGGTATTGGTCCAGAACATGCTCATTTGTATGATACTGGTCGTGCAAGCTATGTTCCTGTTACCGATGAAGAAGCGGTTGATGCTTTTGAATATTTATCAAAAGTAGAAGGTATTATTCCTGCGATTGAAAGTTCACATGCAGTTGCTTATGCTAAAAAATTAGCACCGACAATGGGTAAAGATGAAATTATTATAGTTTGTTTATCTGGTCGTGGTGATAAAGACGTAGCGGCTATTGCAAAATATAGAGGAAGGATTATCAATGAGTAATATAAAAAATGCTTTTCAAAATAAGGCTTTAATCGGTTTTGTAATGGCTGGTGACCCCGAGTTAGAAACTACAAAAGAGGTTATTATTTCTATGGCTAATGCTGGTGTTGATATGGTGGAATTAGGTATTCCATTTTCAGACCCAATTGCTGAAAGTAGTGTTATTCAAAGCGCTAATTTGAGGGCTTTGAAGTCAGAAACTTACTTGCCTCGAATTTTTGAAATGATTAAAGAAGTTAGAAAAACTACTGATATTTCAATTATTTTTCATACGTATATCAATCCCGTATTTAACTATGGGTATGAAGAATTTTTCCAAATGTGTAAAGAAACACAAGTTGGTGGTGTTGTAATCCCAGATTTACCGTTTGAAGAAAAACAAGAAATAAAAGAATATGCGGATAAAAATGAAGTTGATATTATTTCTTTTGTTGTTCCGACAGATGGAGCTAGAATTAAAATGATAGCAAAGGAAGCTAGTGGGTTTATTTATTTTGTACCTTCAATTGGCGCAACAAAGGCTATGGAAGGGCATACAAAAGAGTTAACTGATGTGATTGAAATGTTGAAACAAACAACAAACATACCAGTTGCGATAGGCTTTGGTATTAACACTGTTCAACAAGCTGAGTTTTTCTCAAAAATGGCGGATGGAATAATTATTGGTAATGCAATAGTCAAAATTGTAGAAAAATATGGTAAAGACTCAGCTAATCATGTTTTTGATTATGTTAAAGATTTGAAAAGTGTAATGTAGTAAAACTGATAATAATTTTTACTTTAAAGCGGGTTTATAATATAGCCCGCTTTTCTCATGTTTACTAATTTTCAGGCATGGAAATTTGTTTGTATTTTGATTATCTTTGGGGTACGATTTATATATAGAAAACTGGGTATTAATAGAATTTTAATAAATTGCGAGAGAAAATGGAGGTCGTAAAACAAATGTCAAAGAAAACAATGACAGTTGATGGTAACTACGCTGCAGCCCATGTGGCATATGCATTAAGCGAAGTATCAGCAATTTACCCTATCACTCCTTCCTCAACAATGGGCGAATGGGTTGATGAATGGGCTTCACAACACAAGAAAAACATATGGGGCAAAGAAGTTAGAGTTGCCGAAATGCAATCAGAAGCAGGTGCTGCAGGTGCAGTTCATGGTTCATTAGCAGCAGGTGCTTTAACATCTACTTACACAGCGTCTCAAGGTTTATTATTAATGATTCCTGTTATGCACAAAGTAGCTGGTGAAATGATTCCACACGTTATTCACGTATCAGCTCGTGCTTTAGCAGCTCAATCATTAGCAATTTTCGGTGACCATACAGACGTTATGGGTTGCCGTAACACAGGTTATGCTATGTTAGCTGCAAACTCTGTTCAAGAAGAAATGGATATGGCTTTAGTTGCACACTTAGCAACATACAAAGCAAAAGTTCCTTTCTTACAATTCTTCGATGGTTTCAGAACTTCTCACGAACTTCACAAAATTGAAGAAATTTCTTATGAAGAAATCGCAAGTTTAGTTGAACCAAAGTATATTGAAGAATTCAGAGCTAGAGCTTTAAGACCAGAAGCTCCAATATGTAAAGTTGGTGCTCAAAATACAGACGTATATTTCCAAGGTCGTGAAACAGTTAACAAATACTATCAAGCTGTTCCAGACATTGTTCAAGAATACATGGATAAAGTTGCTGCTGTAACTGGCAGACAATACCACCCATTTGATTATGTTGGTGCTCCAGATGCTACTGATGTAATTGTTGCTATCGGTTCTGGTTGTGAAACTATTGAAGAAACAATCGAATACTTAAATGCAACTCGTGGTACAAAATATGGTTTAGTAAAAGTTAGATTATACAGACCATTTGACGTTAAACGTTTCAATGAAGCATTACCTTCAACAGTTAAACGTATCAACGTATTAGATAGAACAAAAGAACCAGGTTCTATCGGTGAACCATTATACCTTGATGTATGTGCTGCATTACGTGGCTCTAAATTTGCAG
>JAFTSM010000001.1 GCA_017467305.1 Candidatus Gastranaerophilales bacterium | reverse complement strand
TGGCCGTTTTCTAACTGTACTTGGAACATTGCGTTTGGTAATGACTCAACTATTGTTCCTTCAAATTCTATTACGTCTTTTGACATTCTTTCCTCTTCTTACGGTACTTGTTTCGTGCCTCTTTTAGAGTTTCGGCTTGCTTTCCCATTCTTTCCTTTGACTTCAAGCTTGCCTTTTCTTCCCTTTTGATTACATGCAAAAATGTACCCAGCTGGGTTGATATAATCTATCGTACATGTTAAAAATTTCAAATCAAGCACTTTTTTCTGTCATTATTAAATTTCAAGCTATTTTTTAAGTTCTTTTTCTCAATTGTTTTTTTAATCTTACGACTTATACAATATTTTCAATATTCTCAAATATCCGTTATTTCTTGATTATTTCCAGAATTTGTAAATTTTTCTTAACATGCTAAAGTTTTCTATTTTTATTAAAACAATTTATATTTTGTGAATTAATTTTTAATTTGACACGCCTTCCATTTTTAAAATAATATCTTATTATCTTAAAATTCATTTTGGTAGAAGTTGTGAAAAAGTTTAAATTAATTCTTATAAATACACTAATATTTATTACCATATTATTTGTAATCGAAGGAATAATCTGGATTAATGAAAATGAAGCTCTTCGTAAACTTGGTGGATTAGATAAAAATAATCAATATTACGCCTTCCACCCAGGAATAAAAAAATTCTATTTAGATTTAAACTCATTCCCCAAAATAAACAAAGGATATGAATATGGACGTCAACCCGTAGGATTAGAATACAATAAAAAGCCAATTGTAATTTTTGGTTGTTCATATGCTTATGGACAAGGTTTAAACAGTAATCAAACTTTATCATACAAACTATCCCATCAAGCAAAAGTGCCGGCATATAGCCGTTCTCATAGCGGTTGGGGTATACAACATATGTTATATCAAGTTGAAAAACCTCTTTTTTATGAAAAAGTTCCAGAACCAAGTCATGCAATATATGTATATATTCCAGATCACATGAATAGACTATACTTCCACAGCTTTATTTTATTCGATACATTAATTGAAAAATTCAATTTAAGATACAAGGAAAAAAATGGAGAACTACAAGAAGTAAAACACGATAATTTCCTTTTTAATCAAATCCAAAGACTATATATAATAAATAAAATAAACCAATATATTGTAATAAATACACCTAAAGGTTCAAAGCAATACGACTTTGCGCTCAAGCACTTTATAGTGGCAAAAGAAAAAATGCAAGAGCAATGGAAAAATACAAAATATGTGGTCATCTTTTACACCGCAAAAAAGGAAGATGTATACTTAAAGAAAAAATTAGAGGAAAATGATTTTATCATCTTAGATGCAGATGAAATGGCAAATAAAAACTTAAGGGATAATGAATATATGAGTAGAGATTATCACCCAACAGAAGAAGCTTGGAATTTAATAACTCCTAAAATAATAGAATATCTAAATTTAAAATAAATAATGCTACAATAGAAAAACTAGGAATTTAAAATATGAAAAAATCATTCATAATACTTATAAATATAATGGCAATTTTAGTTGTATTTAATGCAATAGAGCACAAAATTTATGATGATTCCACAAAAGGTTTTTACGAACGTGTTACTGGTCGCCAACCAAATAAATTTAAATACCTTACAAAACCAATTTATGGCTTAAAATTGGAAAACTTCTTTGTAGGTGGAGATAATGACTTTGGAGGAAGAGCGCCCGACGGACTTGAATATAATTCAACCCCAATCACTGTATTTGGTTGTTCATTCGCATATGGTCAATATTTAGATTACAACCAAACATTTAGCTATAAACTAGCCCACACTCTTAAACGACCAGTATACAACAGAAGTATTCCAGGAAAAGGTCTTGCTAAAATGCTTTTCCAGAGTGAAAGTGATGAATTTTATAAGGATGTTCCTCCTTCTGATACTGTAATATATATAATGCTAGATGACCACTATAGAAGGATGAAATTAAGCTTTATTGAAATTTCTGATGCTTATATGCACGTTACATATACAAAAAAAGGAAATAAATTAATAAAAGATGATTTTAACTCACCTATTAAATGTTTTTTAAATTCAACATACTTGAACAAATACATCAAAAGCCATTGGGTACATCATTATAAAAATGACCCTAAATATGCTGATAAAATAACTGATGAAGTACTTCTCTATTTTATTCAAACTAGAAAAAATTTAGAAACACGTTGGAACACAAAAGTAGACTTTGCTGTTATCTTTTACGATTCTTGGCTTAATCATCAAGATTTATTAAAAGAAAAACTAGAAAAAAATAATTTTAAAGCAATAAAAATACAAGAATTAACTGATGAAAACTTGTTATCTGATAAATATTTTTCACAAAAAACTATTCATCCAACAGAGGCTGCTTGGGATTTATTAACACCTAAAATTATTGAGCGTTTAGACTTAAACAATCAAAACAACAAATAACAAGTGATTAAAACTTTAAAAAACTGTGTATAATTATATTATTATGTTCAGATTACTTTTCTTATTTTTATCATTGATATCTTTCATATTGTTTGACAATAGACGAAGTAAAATAATTTTTAATTCTGGTTATTATAAAAGTGGCAATAGAACTGGTTTATCAGACTATATAAGATTAACTATCAGAAGAAAAAATGCAATAAAACAAAGCAAGCGTTATTTTTCAAAAGATAGAGAGTTTTATAAATTAAAAAACGACTATGTGACATTAATATACAATTCAAAAGATAAAATAATTAAATGTATTGATAAATCAATAAAAAGAAAAGTTGTAATAGTTAATTGGTATAATCAAATTTCTGATGAAATAGATTACATAGATAATATATTTGAAGAAATGTTTGATAATATTTGTGCATTATTTAATGAACGTTCAAACTATGAGGGTATTAAATCCATTTTCCAAAGCAAATTTATCATTAAAGAAATTGATAACGAAGGTGAAAGCGATATAGAAAATGTTAACATCCCAAACAAAAACACTAAACTTTTAAACATAAATACAGCAACTGAAAAAGAATTAACTGATTTACCAGGGGTAAGTATTATCCACGCAAAAAATTTAATAAAATACAGAACTGAAAATTGTGGTTTTAAATCCTTAGAAGAATTTTTTTCTATTGGAAAAATTAATTCACACTTTCAAAATCAACTAAAGTATTACTTATACATAGATTCTTATACTCCCCCAAACCCTAATACAACAGAAAAATCCTTGAAAGAACATCAAGATATACTTATTCTTGATGATTCTGAATACCAAAATAGTGAAAGAGTTATAGATTTGTAATAAATGAAAATCCGCATCCATAAAATACTTAAAAATACAAAAGTAGAAGGTCCGAAAAATAGATATTGCATATGGATTCAAGGTTGTTCCAGACATTGCCGTGGTTGTTGGGCAAGAGCAACTTGGGATTTTAATGGTGGAACCGAATACGATGTAAACGAAATACTAAAAGATATTTTAAATACTAAAAATATAGATGGCGTAACCTTTTTAGGTGGTGAACCATTTGAACAACCAGAAGCACTTGGGTTTTTATGTAGAAAAATAAAAGAAGCAAACCTCTCGATTGTTTGTTTTACAGGAAATAGACTTGAAGACATAAAAGAAAAACACAAAAAGATTTTAGAAAATATTGATTTATTAATTGACGGTGAATTTAAAGAAGAAGAAAAAGATTTTTCTCGTCCTTGGGTTGGTTCAAAAAACCAAAATTATCACTTTTTAAGCAATAAATTCAATCAAAGTATTCTAGAAAAATATAAAAATAAAGTAGAACTAAATATACAAAAAGACGGAACCATTTTTATTAATGGTATGGGTGATTTTAACGAACTTACAAAAAAACTAAAACTGTTTAGTATTCATTAAATAAGCGAAATATGATACGATTAAGAAATTAACGAGGAAAAATATAGTGGAAACAAATTCAAAAAAACTCTCACATCTTCTAAAAGCAAGATTCCCATTAATATACGTAGCAACTTATGAAGAAGAAAGAGCAACTAAATTTATTAAATCTATAGTTTTTGATAAATCACAAGTTAAATATCAAAGAAATGTTCTGATATGGACACAATCTGTTGGGTTAAAAGATGGTGATGAAGTCATTCCTAATACAGCGAACCCAAATAAACTTATTGAATACATTCAAAATTACAAAGAAAATGCTGTATTTATCTTATATGATTTCCACGTATTTTTTGGAACAAAACAAAGACCACCAGAAGCGTCTGTTGTAAGGGCTATAAGAGATTTAGTACCAACATTAAAAACAAGCCCAGAAAGAAAAAATATTATTTTTATATCTCCAGAACTTATAATTCCAGATACTTTGCAAAAAGATATTGTTATTTATGACTTCCCATTACCGAATTTAGAAGACATAAAAGCAAGACTAAACAAACTAATATCTGCAAACAAACGAATTAAGATAGATACTCTTTCAGAAGAAGAAAAAGATAAACTATGTAAAGCAGCTTTAGGCTTAACAATGCAAGAAGCAGAAAATGCTTTTGCTTTAGCTATGGTTCAAGACGGAACATTAAATAAAGATGATATCCAAGTTATTCTTGAAGAAAAAATGCAAGTTATTAGAAAAACTGGATTATTAGAATATATCCAAAGTGATTTAGGAATAGATGATATTGGTGGACTTGATAACTTAAAAAAATGGTTGCTAAAAAGAAACAAATCTTGGTCTGAACGAGCAAAAAAATATTGTCTACCAGCACCAAAAGGTGTTCTTGTAACTGGTATTCCTGGTTGTGGTAAAAGCTTAACAGCAAAAGCAATGAGTACAATTTGGCAGTTACCATTATTGCGTCTAGACTTAGGTAAAATTTTTAGTGGTATTGTTGGTAGTTCCGAAGAAAATATGCGGAAAGCAATAGCCACAGTCGAAGCAGTTGCACCTTCTATTTTATGGGTCGATGAAATAGAAAAAGGATTAGACGGAGTTAAAAGTTCAAATGATAGTGGCGTTTCTTCGAGAATTTTTGGTACATTCCTAACTTGGATGCAAGAAAAAACAGCACCAGTATTTGTAATTGCTACCGCTAACAATATTGATAGGTTGCCACCTGAGCTTTTAAGAAAAGGGCGTTTTGATGAAATTTTCTTTGTAGATTTACCTACATTAAACGAACGCAAAGAAATCTTTAGAGTACATCTATCAAAAAGATTAAAAGATGAAGAAGTATGTGAAATTGTAAAACCTAATGACGAAGAATTTATTGATAAACTTGCAAATAGTACTGAAGGTTTTATTGGCTCTGAAATTGAACAAGTCGTAATCTCTGCGTTATGCGATGCTTTCTTTGAAAATAGAGCTTTAAAACCAAGTGATTTTGAAAAAGCAATCAATAATACTGTTCCATTATCTACAACTCAAAAAGAACAAATTATAGCTATAAGAGAATGGGCTAATATTCGTGCTGTATCTGCTTCATCAAACGAAAGTATTGAAGAATACAAGAACATTGTAGAAGAGCAACAAGATGTTACAACTTCTAGAGGCGGTAGAAGACTGGATTTATAGGAGAATAAATGTCTATTTCAACAACGTCAATACCAATTTTGCTATTATCTGAAATTGTCCCAGAAGCTATTGGAACAATAAAATATCATCAATATACAAGAGTAAGCGAAGGTAAATATAAGGAATTAAGCTTTGATACCATTATTATGGATGAAGAAACCTTACTTAAAACACTAATAGAGAGAAATGCAGAAAATATTGTAAGACAAAAAAATAAAGTCTTTTGTGATTGCGAAGGGTATTTTCTAAAATTTCATAAACAAAACTCTAAAAAACCTTATAAACTTACTATTGGTTGCCGAGAACAATCTGAGTTACAAGAATTTGTCGAGAACATAAGTTCAGAATACACAACAAACACCCAAGAAGTTTCATACAACAAAATAAAATCTCATTTAGAAGAACAAAATCTTACTATTGAAAATGAAGAAGTTTTTGAAGACAACACTATTGTTTTAACTGTAAATTTGGAGTAAATATGACAAAAAAACAACTTAAAATAACATTATTACCAAATGGTGAAGTTAAAATGGAAACTATTGGAATAAAAGGGGAAAAATGTCTCGATTATATTCCTTTTATGGAAAAACTTGGTGATTTAAAAATTGTAAAAAAAGAATTTACAGAAGAATATTATGAAACAGAAGTCACAAACATAACAAATGAAAGTGACAATGTAGAAATTCAAGATTTTAATTATTAAACATCAAATCTCTTATAAATCTGTTCAATATTTTGCAGATAATCTTCAATATTAAAACATTCTTTAATTTCTTGTTCTGTTAAATGTTCAAGAACTTCATTATCCTTTAATAAATTTTCAACAAAACTACCGTGATTATTGAATGCATCAAGTGCATTTCTTTGTACTAATCTATACGCATCTTCTCGAAGCATACCCTTCGAACAAAGCTTTAACAATACTTTTTGAGAAAATACTATTCCACCAAAAAGATTTGTGTTTTTAAGCATATTATCCTTGTGGACAACTAGATTTTTAATTGTTTTTTCTAAACGTGCAAGCATATAATCAACCAAAATTGTTGAATCTGGGAAGATAATTCTTTCTGCACTACTATGTGATATATCTCTTTCATGCCATAGTGGAATGTTTTCCATAGCTGCTATTGAATTAGAACGAACAATACGTGCTAAACCAGACAGATTTTCTCCAGAAATAGGGTTCTTTTTGTGTGGCATTGCACTAGAACCTTTTTGTCCTTTAGCAAAACCTTCTTCAACCTCTAGAACTTCTGTTCTTTGTAAATGTCTTAATTCAACAGCAACTTGTTCAATAATAGAAGCAATTAAAGCTAACGCTTGTAAATATTGTGCGTGAATATCACGAGCAATTACTTGAGTTGAAAATTTAGCTGGTTTTAAACCTAAAAACTCACAAGTTAATTTTTCTATTTCTGGAGTTATGTTGCTATATGTACCAACTGGTCCAGAAATTTGACCAACTTTTGCTTCTTCTAAAGCCTTTTCAAAATTACGTTTATTACGTTCAAAAAGGTCAATCCAACCACAAAGTTTAACTCCAAAAGTCATAGGTTCTGCATGGATACCGTGTGAACGACCAATACAAATAGTATCTTTATGTTCTTTTGCTTTATCTTTTAAAGTTTCAAGTAAAACATTTAAATCATTTAAAATTATTTTGCCTGCATCTTGCATTTGTAGAGCAAGCGCAGTATCGATAACATCAGAACTTGTCATTCCCATGTGAATATAGCGAGAATTTTCACCAACATTCTCATTCACATTTGTAAGAAAAGCTATAACGTCATGATGAACTTCACGTTCAATTTCATCAATTCTATCAACAGAGAAATTAGCTTTTGAAACAATATCATTTAATGCTTCATCTGGAATTTGACCAAGCTTGTTATAAGCTTTACAAACAGCCAATTCAACATCAAGATAATATTGAAATTTTGATTTTAATTCCCAAATTTTGCTAATTTCTTCTCTTGAGTAACGTTCAATCATAACTTTTCCCTTTTCCTATTTTTATTTTATAATAAGACCATATAGAGTTCAAGCAAGTGTGAAAGGGCAGAATATGAATAATAGACAACCGTTTTTTTATGATATTACACTAAGAGACGGCAACCAATCACTCAAAAAGCCTTGGAATACTTATGAAAAAGAAATTATTTTTAACTTGCTTGTTGAACTAGGTGTTCAAGGTGTTGAAGTAGGTTTCTCTGCTGCTTCTGATATGGATTTTGAAGCTTGTAGTCGCTTAGCACAAATTGCACCTAATAATATTGTTATATCAGGCTTAGCAAGAGCTGTTGAAGGAGATATTATTAAAGTTGCGCAGGCTATTGAACCAGCAAATAAACCAAGAATACACACATTTATTGCAATGAGCCCTTTTAATATGCAATATGTGTTAAATAAAACACCAGAACAAGTTAGAAAAATTGCTATTGAAGCAGTTGCATTTGCAAAGAAAACTATAGGTAAACGTGGCGAAGTTCAATTTTCAATCGAACACTTTGGCGATTGCCACGAAAATATAGATTTTGTTATTGATTCACTTCAAGAAGTTGTTAAAGCTGGTGCTACAATCATCAACTTGCCAAATACAGTTGAAAGAACACGCCCAAAACAATTTGTTGAACTTGTAGAAAAAGTTTATAACGCACTACCAAAAGATATTACAATTGCTGTTCATAACCATAACGATTTAGGTATGGCAACAGCTGCTACAGTTGAAAGCTATTTTGCTGGTGCTGTTCAACTTGAATGTGCATTGAATGGCTTGGGTGAACGTGCCGGCAACACAAACCTTTATGAAGTAGCGATTGCACTTCATAACTCTGGTGTTGATGTTCCTCTAAACTTAAATAAAATTTATGAAACAGCATTAACTGTTGCTGATATGTCTGGAGTAAAAATATATGAAAAAGCGGCATTAATCGGCCCAGATGCATTAGCACACAGAAGCGGTATTCACCAAGACGGTGCCGTTAAAACAAAAGATATGGAAAAAGGTGCATATAGACCAATCCACCCATCACTTATTGGAAGAAAAGATGATGAAAAACTCGGCTTCACATCTCAATCTGGAAAAACTGCTATCTTTGAAATTATATCTGATGCTGGTTATCCTATTTCTATTCAAGAAGCGCAAAGAATTGCACCTATTGCTAAAGCAGAAGCTGAAAAAATCGGTGAACTTTCTACTAGAAACGTTATCGACATATACTACAACAACGTTCTTAATGTTAAAGGCGCTTTCAGATTATGTAACCTTGATAGAATGGAAAATGACAACGTTAAAGTACAATTTATGTACAATGATAAAGAATACAATGTTGAAGTATTTGGTAACGGCCCAGTAGATGCTTGCGTTAAAGCTATTCAAAAAGCTGGATTTAATTGTGAGTTTTTAAACTATGAACAAAAAGCTTTAAATATGGGTTCTGACGCTACTGCGATGACAATTATGCACTTTAAAGCTCCAAACGGACAAACAATTATTTCGAGAGGTTGCGACGAAAGTACTGTTAAAGCAAACCTTAAAGCTATTTTCAATGGCTTAAATATTATGGAAAATTATAACAATATCTAGCACAAACGTATAACATTGTCATACTGAACTTGATTCAGTATCCTTCCAATCATTAGATTCCGAAACAAGTTCGGAATGACATAATTAAAGCCTGATAAGAAAGGAATACTTAATGAAAAAGTTAATTATATCAATTTTGACATTATCTGTTCTTTTAAATTATACAATCCCCGCCTATGCTTTTAATGCTAGTAGTTTTATATTTAACCCTAAAATCATAGATTCTGTTCAAACAGAAAATATTGTTTCTAAAGATGTTGAGAAAAAATTAAGAGATTCTATCTCTAAAGTATATGGTTCAAAAAATGTTGATGAAATATACGTAAATGTATTAAAAATCATCAAAGAAAGTCGTTATCAAAGAAACCATAAATTAATAAAAGAAGATTTATCACGTTCTGATGATTGGTACAAAGATGAAATTGTTTATATGTTTTACGTTGACCAATTCGGCGTTGATGATGATATGAGCCCAAATACATTTTTTAAATCTGTAAAAATGCTTAGATATTTGAAAGATTTAGGTGTAACAACCTTGTATATGCTACCATTTGCAGATTCTCCTATGGGCGACGCTGGTTTTGATGTTAGAAACCCTCAAGATGTACGTAAAGATTTAGGCGGAATGAGGGAGTTTATAATCTTTATAACAGAAGCAAAAAGACAAGGTTTTAAACTAAAATCAGACTTAGTTCTTAACCATTTTTCAGAACAACACGAATGGTTCCAAGAAGCATTAAAAGGTGATGAACAAAAAATCAATCATTTTGTAGTATCAGATAAAGAACCAGAAAAAAAAGTTTATAAAGATGAAAAAATCGGCTATATTGCAGAATACAAACACGACTTAGGTAAAAGTTCAAAACGAAGATTAATATTCCCAGAAATAACAGAAACCCATTATAGAAAAGAAACAATAAAAGATAAAGATTATTATTTTTATCATACATTTTATCCGTTTCAACTCGATATTAACTGGGAAAATCCAGAAGTTTTATACTATAACTTAAGAACAATTGCATTTTGGGCAAACTTAGGTATCGATATCTTTAGAATGGATGCAATCCCTTATTTAATAAAAGAAGACGGAACAAATGCAGAAAATTTACCAAAAACTCATGAAATAATTAAGATTTTAAGCAATTTCTTGCAAGAAACCGCACCAAGAAGTGTAATTCAAGTTGAGGCTTGTCAACCGCCTAAAAAACTTCTTCCTTACTTTGGTAATGAAAGAAAAATCAAGCTGAACATTGGCGGGGAAGATAAAGACTTAACAAGAACAAATGAAGCACAAATTGCGTACCATTTCCCATACATGCCAGCAATATGGGCAACAGTAGTATCAGGTGATAGTTCATATTTTTGGAAAACTCATAAAAAGACACCAGAAATACCCCAAACAGCAAGCTGGGCAACATTTTTAAGAGTTCACGACGAATTAACTCTTGAAATGGTAAACCAAGAAACAAGAGAGCTACTGTATGAAGACCTTGCAGAAAAAGGTGCAGAGTTTAGAAAAGGCTACGGAATAAGTGGCAGATTAGCAAACTTTTTAGATAATGATATTGATAGAATAAATATGACTTTTGCAATTCTTTTATCACTAAAAGGTATTCCTATTATTTATTATGGTGATGAAATTGGAAGCCAAAACAACTTCTCATACGCACAACGCTGGGCAAAAATAAGAGAAAGAAGAAACAAACTTAAAAACAATGAAATGCTATCTTACTTTGATAGCCGTGATATTCATAGAGGAGCTATTAAACGTAATACCTTCTACCGTGCTATGTATAGAAACAACAACTTTAATAGCAAAATCTACAAAAATGTAAAACGATTAATTGAAGTAAGAAAAAATTACAATACAATCTCTCGTGGTGATTTTGTTGAAGTTAAATCAAATAAACCAGAGGTATTTTCATATTTAAGAACTGGCAAATACGATAAAATTTTGATAGTTAACAACCTATCAGATAGTAGACTTTATGCAGAATTAGATTCTAGTGTGTTTAATTTTACAGATGAACAAACAGAAATTAAAATGAATGAACTAATAACAAAAAATCCAAAAGTATTCAAAATCGAAAACAAAAAACTCATCATTAGATTAAAACCATACGAAACAATGTGGCTAAGTTTTTAAACAAAACTTGTACTTTACCAAATTTTTAACCAAACGCAAAAATTATCATGTTTGGTTTATAATCAAACTAAAAGAAAGTAATGGTATGTTTTTAGATAAGACAAGAATAAAAATCCTTTCAGGCAAAGGTGGCAATGGCATTGTAGCTTGGAGAAGAGAAAAATACGTGGATAAAGGTGGCCCAGCTGGCGGTAACGGCGGCAAGGGTGGTGACGTATATCTTGTTGCAACTGAAGATATGTCTACATTAATGGACTTTCAATATCAATCTGTTTTTAAAGCAGAAAATGGCGAGAACGGATATATTAAAACTCAACACGGAAAATGTGGTAAGGATTTAAAAATAAAAGTTCCGGTAGGTACTGTTGTTAGAGATATGGCAACTGGTAAAATTATTGCCGACTTAAACCAACAAGACCAAACTATTATGGTTGCAAAAGGTGGTCGTGGTGGTCGTGGTAATGCTTGTTTTGCTACATCACAAAAAAGAGCACCTCAATTCTGTGAACCTGGTGAAAACGGTATCGAAAGAACTCTTGAATTAGAGTTAAAATTACTTGCTGATGTTGGTCTATTGGGTATGCCAAACGCTGGTAAATCAACATTGATTAGTTCGGTAAGCTCTGCAAAACCTAAAATTGCAGATTATCCATTTACAACCCTTGTTCCAAACTTGGGTGTTGTTAAAAAAGACTCTGGTGACGGCTATGTTATCGCCGATATCCCAGGATTAATCGAGGGTGCTTCAGAAGGCATTGGTTTAGGTCACGAATTTTTACGCCACGTAGAAAGATGTCGTTTCTTAATCCATTTAGTAGATTTAACAGAAGAAGACCCAATAAAAAATTATAAAATCATCAATGAAGAGTTGAAAAAACATTCAAAACAACTTTCAGAAGTATATCAAGTTGTAGCGTTAAATAAAATTGACTCAGTTGATGAAGAAACAAGACAAATGTACTTGGATGAGTTTAAAAAACTAGCGAGCGATGTTTTCTTAATTTCAGCAGCTACAAGAGAAAATATGACAGACTTTATGCACTTTGTTTCTCGCAAAGTTGATGAGATACCAAAACCAGTTATCGTTGTTGAAGTTGAAGAAGACGACGGCGCAATGGATAATGACGATAGTTCATACAGCGTTTATAAAGTTGATAAACATATGTTTGTTGTTGAAGGTGGTAAAATCTTCCGATTAGCAAACGTAACAGACGGTAGAAATACAGAACAGTTATATCGTTTTCAAAATATATTAAAAGCAATGGGTGTTTTTGACGCCTTAAAAGAAGCTGGTGTACAAGAAGGCGATACTGTAAAAATCGGCCACCTTGAGTTTGATTATTTGTATTAATGAATATAAAAAACCATTAATACCCCTTTTTACGTTTTCATGTATATAGTTTATGATATATGTAAGATTTGAGCCAAGACTTTAGTAGTGGGATTTTATCCCAAGTGACTCGTAAGGGCATGATACGAATGGGTGGCGGAATTTTCTGTACGTGAAACGTATACGTGAGCAAACTGGGCGGAATAAAGCAATTTAGAATAAATTGCGATATGAAGTAGAAAGTTTGTGAACGGGAAATTTCA
>JAFTSM010000047.1 GCA_017467305.1 Candidatus Gastranaerophilales bacterium | reverse complement strand
ATATTTTTTTCTTTAAGAATACTTAGCAAGGCAACAACAAAGCGAAGTGGTTGCGTAGCAACTTTAACGTAGCTTCTAGCCGAGCTTAGTATTATAAGAAAACAATATCTAGCAGAATATTTTATTTTTTATTATTTTAATATTCTGGATTGCCACAAAAATCAAAGATTTTTTCGCAATGACTTATATCTATAACATTATTTATGTAAACTTAAAAGTTGTGAGTTTAATTTGTATATTAAGGTATATTTCTTAAATTTTATAAATCACGCAAAAAAAATTTTCTTGAGTTTTCATGCTTGCAAGAGTGTAAAAGGTGTGTAACTATATGCAAATATCAAAAATTACGAGTGTTCGAAATATTAATAATATAAATTTTAAGGCGAAACAGCATTTTGAAACTAATAAGCCACATATTTCAACAGGTACTGATAAAGTATTTGATTCTGGTTTGGGGCGTGATTTAGTTCAACCAAGCTTAAATTATTCTATTTTTGAGTGGACTTTAAAAAATAACTATTTTCAATTACCTCCAACAGCACAGCCAGATGAATTTCAAAAGGATGCCGCCAGAGCATTGTTAGCTGGTAAAGATGTCCTTGTCGAAGCGCCAACAGGTACTGGTAAAACCGCAATCGCTCACTATGCAACATCAAATAATATGGCACAAGGAAAAACAACCTTTTACACAACTCCACTAAAGGCGTTAAGCAATCAAAAACTGAATGAATTTAGAAAAGTCTATGGAGATGAAAATGTTGGTATTTTGACTGGTGATAGAAGAGAGAATGTTGAAGCACCTATTATTATTATGACGACAGAAGTTTATCGTAATATGGCTTTAGCCAATAAATATGGCGATAAAAATCCATTAATGAAAAATTTGGGAACAGTTATTTCTGATGAATTCCATTTTCTTGGTGACCCAGATAGAGGCTCAGTATGGGAAGAATCTGTTATGTATACCCCAAATGATGTTCAAATTCTTGGACTAAGTGCAACTATTGGTAATCCTCAAGAGTTAACTAATTGGATGGGTGGTTTAGAAAATAAACAAGTTCATCTTGTTTCTATTCCAGAGTCTGCTCGTCATGTGCCATTAGAATTCGATATGTTGGAAACTTCAGCGTATAAAGCAGAAGAAAAGAAAATTCAAAAAAGTTTAAGAAAAGGCAATCTGATGTTTGATGTGCCTATCACTGATAGTATTTCAAAACCAGTACCAAGTGATTTTAAAATGGCAATAGCTTCATTAAAAAATAAAGAACAATTGCCAGCAATTTTCTTTGTATTTAGTAGAAATTATTCAAGAGAATTGGTTGAGTATTTAGGTAAGGAAGGTCAGTCATTAACTACAGAGGCTGAAAGAAAAGAAATTGAAAATATAGTTGATAGTTATAAAGCACGTGGATATATTGGTTCTGATTTGAACGAAGAAGCTTTATTGAAGGGCTATACAATCCATAATGCTGGTATTATTCCAGCTCAAAAAGAGTTGATAGAAGAACTATTCCAAAAGAAATTAGTTAAGGTTGTAATATCAACAGAAACATTGGCAGCGGGTATTAATATGCCAGCAAAAACAGTAGTTATATCAAGTCCATATAAACCTTGCGATGAGGCATCTAGTGATTTTCAAGATGAAGATCAAAACATTAGAATGTTAACAGCAAATGAGTTTAAACAAATGTCTGGACGTGCTGGTCGTCGTGGTATCGATGAAAAAGGTTTTGTTTATACAATGCCAACAGATAGGTCAACAGAACAAGATTTTCTTAACCTAGAAGTATCTGCAAGTAATCCTATAAAAAGTAAATATAATCCAGATTATGGTTTCTTGTCTGGATATTATGAATATCATACTGATTCTGAAGAATTAGAAGAATTATTTGCTAAATCTTTCTATACATATAGTGAAAATGAAGATATTAGCGCTGAAAGGGAAGAAAAATTATTAGAACAAGCTGACTTGAAATCTCAAGTTTTAATGGAGAGAGGTTTCTTAACTGTTGATGAAGAAGGTATGGTTCACCCAACAATTTTGGCTAAAATGGCTGCAAAAGTACGTGGTTATGATGCTATAACTTTGGTTGAAACAATTGCGGATAAGGAATTCGCTCATATTACACCAGAAGCATTGGCTGCAGTTGCTGGTTCAATAGCAAACCCACCAAACCCTATGCAAGAAGAAATTAAACCAAAGGATGATTTATTCGGTCTTTTCCGAGTAGATTATAAATCTATAGATAATTCATTTAACCGTTTATATTCTTCTGTTCAATCAAGCTTGAAAAAATTGGGTAAGTCATTAGAAAGTTTTTCTTCATATGAAGAAGTGCTTAAGTTTGCAAAAAGTATTGAACGCCCAGATGCTGATGAATATGAAGTTGCAAGAAAACTAAAAACATTAAGAGGTATTCAAGCAAAAGGTGAAGTAATTACAAAGAAAGTACCTAAATTATCAGAAGAGTATTCTTTAGAAAATTTAATTACAGCGTTTAAAACTGGTGCACCAGTTCCAAATGATGTTCTTGATATGTATCTTGGAGAAATAGAAAAGTATATGGCAAGGGTTAAAACTGATGATATTCCTACATATATCTCTATATTACAAGATGAAAGAGCATTGTTAGATAATGCAACAGCAAAAGGCAACAAGGAACGTGACCGTATTCAAAAGCATAAAGCTGGATTGGAAATTAAAATAAAACAAGCTCAAAGTTGGCAATATGTATATGAAAATATATTCGATGTAATGTCATCAAATAAACAATTTGAAAAAGAACATTCTTTAAAACAAGCTGCAAAAGAATTAAAAGAAGTTGAAGCATTATACGCTCAATTGACAGCAAAAGATAAACTTGTACAAGGAATAATTGGTTTGATGTCGCTAGAAGAATATGAAAATAATCACAACTTAGCATTTGATAGCGAAGAAAATACAACCAAAATACAAGATGCCCTCGATGCACTCATAAATAAAGGAATTGAGGTATGTTCAACCGAAATTAAATGTGATGTTGAATCTAAAGTACAAAAATATGGTAAGAGTGCGGCTCAAACTCTTTATAATTGGGCTCTTATGAACAAAATGAATACAGATAGCATGACAAATTGGCTAGAACTTTTAAGCAGAACAGATGAAAGAGATGCTGATGAAGGAACAGTTTATAGAAGAGTTATGCAAACTGCTGACTTATTAAGCCAAATTGGAGAGATTGCAACAGTTGGCTATAAAGAGTCAAAAACAGAGGAAGATAAGGCATATTATGCTGAGTTAAAACAAACCGCATCGCAAGCAAGGGATTTATTAATTAGAGAACCAGCTACGGTGTAAAAATAATTCAAGAAAATACATTATTTATGGGCTCAAAGGCTAATAAGTAAATATTTTCATTGATTGTCAAGAAAAAACCTTAATAAAATAAAGAAATATTAAGAAAAAAGAAAAAATTACAAAAATACTGGTTGACTCTCAATTATGTTTGACATACAGTTAATATGCTAAGTGGTAAAATGTATCGCCATAAGCGAAAGTCAATTAGACAAAAGGAAGTGGAAATGAACGAAAGCAAGCAACAAAGAATCAGAGTTTGTTTGAAAGCATACGATCATAAGTTAATCGACTTATCTGCAAGCAAAATTGTAGAAGTTGTTAAAAGAACAGAAGCTAGAGTAGCTGGACCTGTTCCATTACCAACAAAACGTCGTTTATACTGTGTACTTCGCTCACCTCACGTTGACAAAAAGTCAAGAGAACATTTTGAGATGAGAATACACAAACGTATCATTGATATTTATGATCCGACAGCACAAACAACAGAAGAACTTACAAGAATGGATTTGCCTGCCGGAGTAGATATCGAAGTTAAACTTTAATTTCCGTAGAACGGAGTCGAGTAGAACGAGCGAGTTCGATGAAGTGAGAGCCGAAGTGATGACAGCCGGAGGCGAAAGAACGACAGGCTCGAGAGAAAGGAAATTAAAAGAAAAACGACAACACATACAATTTAATAGAAGGAATCTCCTTATAAATTGAATGTGATCTACGAGGCAAGTAGAGAAACGTAGCGCTCACAAAAGAAAGGTGAAATATGACACTGGGAGTAATAGGTGAAAAACTTGGGATGACACAAGTATTTGACGAACAAGGACTTGCAATTCCCGTAACAGTAATAAAAGTTGATCCGTTAACAGTTACACAAGTAAAAACTGTTGATTCAGATGGTTACAATGCTATTCAAGTTGGTGTAGTTCCAGCAAAAGAAAAACATTTAACAAAAGCTGAATTAGGACATTTTAAGAAAAACGGACTAGAAAATTTCAGACATTTACAAGAATTCAGATTAGATAATCCTGAAGCATACACAGTAGGTCAAAAAATTGACTTATCAGTTCTAACAGAAGGAACAAAAGTAGATGTAACAGGAACATCAATCGGTAAAGGTTTCCAAGGTACGGTTAAAAGATGGAACTTTGGACGTGGACCAATGGCTCACGGTTCTAAAAACCACAGAGAACCAGGTTCAATCGGTGCAGGTACAACACCAGGCCGTGTAATCAAAGGTAAAAGAATGGCTGGAAACATGGGTAACGAAAGAGTTACTATCGCAAAACTTACAGTAGTAAGAGTTGATAGCGAAAATAATTTGTTACTAGTAAAAGGTTCAGT
>JAFTSM010000046.1 GCA_017467305.1 Candidatus Gastranaerophilales bacterium | reverse complement strand
GTTATATTTGGCATTACAACATTAGCTCCAGAGTTAAGTGCAATAATTCTACCGTTTGGATTCAAAGTTTCCATTGCAGTTGTTGCAGGAATATTTATGTCTGGAAGAATTATCCTTGTTAACGCCATAACTCTTAATGCGAGATTAAAATTATCTGGCTGTTTCCCCGCCAATGGCGTGTTCGGATGTGGGATAAATGGACCTATACCCACCATATCTGCATCTAACTCTTTAAAAAATAGTATATCATTAGCAAGTGATTCTATTGTTTGATTTGGTAATCCGACTAAACATCCAGTTCCTGTTTCAAAACCTAGCTTTTTAATGTTTTCTAAGCATTTAAAACGATTTTCTAAACTCATATTAGGGTGGAGTGATTTATATAACGCTTTATCAGTAGTCTCTATTCTTAAAAGATACCTATCAACACCAGCTTCTTTCAGTACCTTATACTCATCAAAAGTTTTTTCACCTATGCTTAGAGTAATTGCAACATCAAACTCTTTTATTTTTTTTATAATTTTGCATAATTTATCTATTGTAAAATAATTATCTTCGCCACCTTGTAATACAATTGTTTTAAAACCTAAATTCACTGCAGAGTTTACACTGGCTATAATTTCATCTTCACTTAGACGATATCTTTTTATTGATTTATTTTCTGAACGCAAGCCACAATATTTGCAATTACATTTGCAAATATTAGTAAATTCTAATAAACCTCGTAAATGAACACTATTACCTTTATTTAACTTTCTTACTTCATTAGCAATATCAAATAATTTCGTATCGTCAGAAGATAAAATTTCTATAATTTCTGCTTTAGTTATATTTTTTGTGTACATTGTTTTATTAGTGCTGCTCTTTGTTTTTCTATGTCTTTAAGTGCATGTTCTGGTAAGTTTTTAAACTCTCCATTTTGAATTTTGGCTTTGAGTTTTTTTAATTTAGTTTTTGCTGTATGTACATTATAACGCTTTACACCCAAACTGTCTCTTCTATTTCCGACAGCAATAATCATAGGATCTGGCATAACTTCTTTTGCAGCTTCTTTCACGGTATTGAAGGCTGTTTTTACAGAATTATTTCCAGCGTCTTTAATTAAAGCAACTGTTAAACCAGCAATTCCAATACCAGCAAGACACAACAGTGTTTTTCTAACTTTATTTGTATCATAAGTTATTGGAGGATGATATTCATAATTACGTTGTTTATTCCTTCTCGTAAAAGCAAGAGAAGTTGCAGAACTAACAGTCGATACTCTCATCGCTCTAACCTCCTTTTATAAACACAAAATAACCAGCACTATATTATATCACATCAAAAAGTGTTTGTAAACACTGTCATAAGTGCGTTTGATTTTGATTTAAAAAAATTGTTCTCTTTTTCCTTTGGATGTGTTAACATGGAAGAGACTTTTATAAGGATATTATATGGGCGAACATTGGGTAGGGTATATAGGTAATTTTCAAGTACACTGGGATACATTATTAACAATGTGGTTTGCTATGGCTGTTGTTATTCTGTTTGCTTTGGGATTAACTCGAAAACTTGAAGTTGTTCCTAGTAAAGCTCAAGCGGTTGCTGAAAGTATTATGAAGTTCTTTATGGGCAATCTATCTGAGGTTAAAGATGGAAATAAACATATTCCTATTGTTGCTTCGTTGTTCTTATTTATCCTTGTTGCAAATTTAATGGGACAATTGCCTTTAAGACTAATTCATTTGAAACAAGGTGAGTTGGCGTCTCCAACAAATGATATCAATTTAACAGCTGCATTAGCTGTTTTAGTTCTGATATATTATTTGTTTCAAGGTTTTAAGGAAAAAGGTTTCCGCTATATTTATCACGGATTTAGTATTACTGGCGTGATTACTACTCTAGTTGATATATTAGAAATGGTTACAAGACCTTTAAGCCTTGCATTACGTCTTTTTGCGAATATTTTAGCTGGTGAGATTTTGGTGAGTGTTGTACTTGGCTTGTGTGCTTTTGCCGCTCCAATACCAGTAATGTTTTTTGAAATATTCGTAGCATTTATTCAAGCATTTGTATTTATGATGTTAACAATTGCTTATATTACATCAGCAGTATCACACGAACACTAATTTTGAAAGGAGATATATAATGGAAACAGTAAAAACAGTATCGGATTTAGCACAATTAGGTGCGGGTTTAGGTATCGGTTTAGCTGGTCTTGGTGCTGGTCTTGGTATCGGTGTTGGTATTAAAGGTCTTATGGAAGCGGTTGCAAGACAACCAGAAGCTGCTGGTAAAGCAGTTGGTTTCTTCTTGTTAGGTGCAGCTTTAGCAGAAGCTTGTGCTTTATATGCTCTAGTTGTGGCTTTAATGTTAATTGGTAAAATCTAGGCTTAAATTATGGAATTTGACGCAACATTTTTAATAGCAGTAATAAGCTTTATCGTGTTCGTAGTGATTATGAACAAGATTTTCTATGCTCCTATTTTAAAAATTATGCAAGAACGTCAAAATGTTGTAGAAGATAATTTTAATGCTGCAAAAGAATTGAATGTAGAAACTCAAAAACAAACTGAGTATCACGATACTGAACTTGAAAAATCTCGTGATGAAGCTCGTCAAAAAATTGCAGAAGCTTCTCAACAATTTAAGCAAGAACGCTCACAAGAGATATCTGAATATAAGACAGAACTTTATGGCAATATTGCGAAAGAAAAAGAAAATCTCAAAAAATCAGCTTTAGAAGCTAAAGAAGTTTTAAAAGACAACATTGTAGATATTGCAAAGGAAATTTCGCACAAAGTTTTGGGCTTTGATATTAATGCTGAATCTATAAACAAATCTCAAATTAAAGAAGAACAAGGTTAAAATGTCTGATATCATTCATTTATTAATAAATTCAAATACTTTAAACTTTTTTATTGTACTAGCAATATTAGTTGTGATTGTTGTAAAACTCAACTTAAAAGATAAAATTGAAGTTTTACGAGATGAAATTAGAACTTATGTTGAAGCTTCTGTTAATGAAAAAAAGGTTGCTGAACAAAACTTATCTTTAATAAAGGAAAAAATCCAACAACTTCCATCAGCAATTGAAGATATAGAAAAAAGTACAGAAAACAGTGTAAAAAGTATTGGCGAAAAAATAAAGGCTGATATTCAAGAACAGAAGCAAGATATTGCAAATAGTGCTGAAAGAATTTTTAATTTAGAAACAAAAAAATTCAAGCAAAAATTAACTTCAGTTCTTTCTGAAAAATCTGTTGAAATTGCAAGAGATAATGCAATAAATCAATTAAAAGAAAACAATGAATTGCACAATAAATATATTAATAATGCAATTGAAGAGCTTGATAGGATTAATCTATGAAAATTGGCGATATAAAAAACAAAAAAATAGCTCGTAAATATTCAAATGCTTTACTAGAGACATCCATTGATAAAAATGTTTCATCAAAGGTATATGAAGATTTGATTTTTGTATGCGAAACTATTAATTCTAATGAACAACTTCAAGAAATTTTTTATAGTCCAATTGTCTCACAAACTGATAAGACAGAAATTATAGAAAAGTTATTTGCTGTACACATTGAAAAAGTAACTTTAGATTTTCTTCTTTTATTGATAGAAGCAAATAGAACAGATGCCTTGTGCGAAGTGTTAAATCAATATGAACTTTCATACAATGAAAAAAATAATATTGTAAAGCCAGTAATTATTTCTGCTATTGAATTGAATGAAAATCAAAAAAATAAAATAGTTGAAAAATTACAGAATAAAATGACAAAGACTATAGTTCCAGAATATCAAATTAATCCAGATATTATTGGTGGATTGATAATAGAAATTGATGATAAAACAGTAGATTGTAGTCTTAAAACAAAATTTGAAAATATGCAAAAACAATTAACAAAGGGAAATAGATATGGTAACGATTAATCCTGATGAAATAACTTCGATAATTAAAGAGAAGCTTCAAAACTATGAATCCAAACTTGAGGTTAAAAATGTAGGTACTGTATTAGAAGTAGCTGACGGTATCTCAAGAATTTATGGTTTAAGTGACGCTATGTCTTCAGAACTTGTAGAGTTTGAAGATGGTAAGGGTACTTTAGGTATTGTATTAAACCTTGAAGAAGATAATGTTGGTGTTGTAATTTTAGGTGATTATACGCATATTAAAGAGGGTATGACAGTTAGAACAACTGGAAGAATTGCATCTGTTCCAGTTGGTGAAGGATTACTTGGTAGAATTATAGACCCAACCGGTGTTCCTATCGATGGAAATGGTGAAATCCACTGTGATAGAACACGTGCAATTGAAAGAGTTGCTCCTGGTATCGTTACTAGAAAATCTGTATGTGAACCATTACAAACTGGTTTAACTTCTATTGACGCATTAACACCTATTGGTCGTGGTCAAAGAGAACTTATTATCGGTGACCGTCAAACAGGTAAAACTGCTATTGCAATTGATACAATTATCAACCAAAAAGGTAAGGGTGTTATTTGTATTTATGTTGCGGTTGGTCAAAAAACCTCTACAGTTGCACAATTAGCAAAAACTTTAGAAACATATGGTGCAATGGAGTATTCAATTATTGTTTCTGCACCAGCTAACGAATCTGCACCAATGCAATATATTGCTCCATTTGCAGGTTGTGCTATTGCTGAAGAATTTATGGAACAAGGAAAACACTGTTTAATAATTTATGATGACTTATCTAAACACGCACAAGCTTATCGTGCAATGAGTTTATTATTAAAGAGACCTTCTGGACGTGAAGCGTACCCAGGAGATGTTTTCTACTTACACTCAAGATTACTTGAAAGAGCTTGTAAATTAAGTGATGAATTAGGTGGCGGTAGTATCACAGCACTTCCAATTATTGAAACTCAAGCTGGTGACGTATCAGCATATATTCCAACAAACGTAATTTCAATTACAGATGGTCAAATCTTCTTAGAATCTAACTTGTTTAACGCTGGTACAAGACCAGCTATCAATGCAGGTATTTCAGTATCTCGTGTTGGTGGTGCTGCTCAAACCAAAGGTATTAAACAAGTTGCAGGTAAATTAAGATTAGACTTAGCTCAATTTAGAGAATTAGAAGCATTTGCACAGTTCGCAAGTGACTTAGATAAAGCAACTAAAGACCAATTAACAAGAGGTCAAAAATTAACAGAAGTATTAAAACAACCACAATATGCACCATTAAGCGTAGCAAAACAAATTAGTATATTATTTGCTGCTAATGAAGGTATTTTAGATGATGTTGATAACGCAAAGATAAAAGATTTTAAACAAGGTTGGTTTGATTTCTTTGAAGCTAATATGAAAGAATTATCTGAAAAATTAAATGCTGGTGATAAATTATCTGATGAAGATAAGGTTGCTTTAACAGAAAAATTAAATAATTACAAAACAAATTTCTTTAAATAGGTAAAAAATGGCTAATTTAAAAAAGATAAGAACAAGAATAAATTCAATAAAAAGCACGCAAAAAATAACTCGTGCTATGAAAATGGTTGCTTCTGCAAAGGTTAAAAAGTTCGAAAACAAAGTAAAAGCATCAAGGCCATTTACATATGAGTTAGAAAAAATGTTCTATCGTCTTTTACATTCTGTTTGTGAAATTGAGTCAAAACAAACAAAATTTAATGAGCCATTAAATAACTATCCTGTGCTTTTGGCAGAACGCCCAATAAAGAATGTTGGTTTAGTTGTAATGACATCAAATAAAGGTTTATCTGGTGCTTTTAATGCGAATGTTGTTCGTTATACTTTAAGAACTATAGAAGAATATAAAGAAAAAGGAATCGGTTGCGAATTATTTATCATTGGTCAAAAGGGTTATAATGCCTTAAAACGTGTTGCTGATGAATATGGTTTTAAGATAACTCAAACATATCTTGCATTTAGCGAAACACCGACATCTTCTCAAGCAAGATTAGTAGCTTCTGATATGGCACGCTCATTTGTAAATGGCGATATTGATTCTATGGAGATTGTCACAACTCGTTTTAGAAATATGATGTCATATTCAGTTGAGAAATGGGATATTCTCCCGCTTGATGAAATTGAAGAAGATTATGCTAATGAGCAATTTGTTGATATGGAAATTGAACCAAGTTTGCCAGATGTATTAGCAGAATTAGTTCCATTGTTTATATCAAGCATTATTTTTCAAGCTATGTTAGAATCTATAGCAAGTGAATTAGCATCAAGAATGACAGCGATGTCTGCTGCTTGTAACAATGCAGATGAGATGATACAAAAATTGACTATCGATTATAATAAAGTACGTCAAGCAATGATAACTCAAGAACTGACAGAGATTGTTGGTGGTAGTGCTGCTATAAATAAGTAAAAATTATGCAAAAATGGAAGAAAATAGGTATAGGTGTTCTTTGTGGGGCAGCGGCGTTTACGGCTCTATATTATGGTGCATTAATATCACTTCCAAATGTTGTTGATTTAAATAAATATAAAGACTCTGTTGCTCAAGCGATTGAAAAAGAAACTGGTTTTAAGGTTGCTTGTGAAGATATTTCTTTTAAGAAAAGTTTGACTCCTTGTTTAAAAATAAATATGTATCATACATTAGTTCTTTATCCAGATAATGAAGTATTTTTAAAATTAAAAGAAGTAGATTTAAAAGTTAAAATCTTGCCTCTTATATTCAAAAAGGTTGTTATAAAAGATGCAAAATTAACTAGACCAATTATAAATATTACTTTATATAAGGATTTTTCAACCTCTTTAGAAAAATATATTGATGTCAATAAATCTATTAAAACAAATGGTTTTAATTTTGATAGTTTAATTTACGATACGGTTTGTGAACGTTATAAAATTAAGTTTAATGATGAGACAACTAATAAAGTTTTTTATTTAGAAGGTGATGAGCTTTTATTAAAAGATTTAAAATTAAATGACAAGGCTCACGTTGCTTTAAAAGGTTCTATTTTTGAAGGTGAAACAGAATATATAAAATACGATATTGATGTCATATCTGCTTTGAATAGTGATAAAAAACAATTTACATTTTCACCATTTAAACCATTATTAGAATCTAAGATGAAAGCTGATATATTAGGTCACCTTGTAATTGATAAATCAAATAATATAAATGGCAATTTAAAGGTTAGTGATTTATCTTTAACCTTAGATAATATGCTTTTAAGTGGTAATGAAGCGAATTTGACATTTAAGGGTAAAGAAGTTGATATAGATGCTAAACTTCATACATCTAAAACTGATAGTGCAAAAGTAAATGGTAAGCTTAATTTTGGTGCTAAAAAGTATATTGATTTTAATACAACAGCGAAAAATATAAATCTTGAAAATTTATTAAAAATAGTTTCTGAAGTTAGTGAGATTTTAAATATTCAAAATCCTTTATCAGATATTAAATTAAAAGGTTTTTTAGACGCAGATTTTAACTTAAATTCTGATTTTAAAAAATTAAAATCTAGTGGAACTGCAAAGCTCATAAATACAATCATTTCACATAAATCTTTGCCTTATTCTATTTCTGATATCAATGCGAACATAAATTTAAATGATAACAAAATTAAAATTGAAAAAGCTGAAGCAAAAGTAAATAATACACCAATTCAAATACAAGGTGTTATTAATGAGGATGTTACTTTTGACATCAATGCTATTTCAAATGATTTAGAATTAAAAACTATTGTAAATTTATTCAATTTAAACAATAATCTTCCAATTAATGTGCTTGGTGGGAAATTATCTTTTGATTCAAAAATATCTGGAATTTTGAATAAATCATTTTTGTTAAATTCTACTATAAATCTTTCAAATTTAAAGTTAAAGGATAAAGAATATGGATATCCTATTGATGTAAAAACTTTAAATTTAACCTTCAAGGGTGATGATAAAAAATATAATGGTGAAGTTTTATGTTCTGATATTGCAATTCGAGCACAAAAAGAAAAAATCTTTTTGTCTGATTTAAATGTTCTATTTGACAATAAAAAAATAACAATCCCTAAAAGCAAAATTACTTCATTAGGGGAAATAGAATTTTCTGGTGTTATTAATGATTACATTAAAAAACCAACTGGATATCTTGATTTTAAAGGGAAAGTTTCTTCTTCTAAGATAGCAAGTTTGTTTAAAGAACAATTAAAATTACCATATAAAGCACTTGGAAATATTGATGTAAATGGTAGAGCAAGTTATTTAGATGATAAATTAAATATAAAATCTAAATTTACAGCTGATAAAGATAACTATTTATCATACGTTGTTGTTCAAGAATTGTTAGGAAAAGAATCCATTTTTGATATTGATATGAATATATCTTCAAATGAAGTAGATATAAAAAATTTATCGATATATGAAAAAAGCGCAGCAACAACAGAAAAGCAAAAGCATTTTGTAGATATTTCTGGTGGTGTTCTTTTGGCTAAAACACCGATAATGAAAGATTTAAAGGTTAGTATCCCTTCTACTATAAGCATTGCCACAAATTTTTTTGGTGGTGAGGAAATTTCTTTATCTGCGGATTTGATTTTGAATAAAACAATTAATTCTCCAGATATACTTGGAGATGCAAAAATATACAAGTATAACTTAAAAAGATATTTAACATCATTAAAAAATGCAGATATTAGCCTAGATAAAGATAATATTAGGATTATTGCTCCAGATGTAGTAATGAATGATTCTTCATTTAATTTGGTGGCAGATGTTAATCCAACTTTTAACTTTAATGATATAGTTGTTTCTAATTTGCAACTAAATTCAATGAAGTTGGATTTAAATTCATTGTTTTCATTGATAGAAAATGAACGAAATCCATTTGCTGAATCTAAATTGACAGTAAAAAAAGGTGCGTTAACTGTTAGTGATTTAAAAATATTAGATTTAAAAGCAAAAGATATTAGTGCTGACATAGTAATTGAAAAAAATATTTTAGAACTGTCAAATATATTGGCACAAGCGTATAGCGGTACTATTGAGGGTGTTGTCGGATATTCTTTTAATCAAGGCAAATTAATGGCAAACCTTGTTGGTAAGAATATTGATATAAAAGATTCTCTTTATGATTTGTGCAAATTAAAAGATAATTTAGCTGGTAGGGCTGATTTTGGTGCTAAATTTTCAATACTTGCAGGTGAATACAACACTGCGCTTCAATCTTTGACTGGTAATATGCAATTTAATGCTAAGAATGGCAAAATGGGGACACTTGGTAAATTTGAATACTATTTGTATGCTCAAAATCTTTTCTATCACGGATTATTAAATGCAACTTTAAATAGAATTGCTGATGCTGTTGTTCACGATAATACTGCACATTTTAGAGAAGCGTCTGGTAATGTATTCTTCCAAAACGGATATTTAATAACAGACGGAATTCAAACTATAGGTAATGATATGAGTCTTTTTGTAAAGGGACGTCATAATATGATTACAAACCAAGCTAATATTGATATTTATGGAAGAATTTCAGATGAAATAAAAAACAAATTAGGTTCTTTTGGAAATGTTTCAATCTCTGAAATGTTAACATCTCAAACAAATAAAAAATATACTAATGTTGTAACTCAACCCGATTATGTAATGAATAAAATTCCTATTTTATATAAACAACCATATGCAAAAACAAACACATTTAGAGTTAACATTTATGGTGATATAGACTCTCTAAGTGCAATAAATTCATTTGAATGGATTGTTTCTGATGGAGTAAAAAAGGAAAGCGAATTACCTAGCTTTGCAGATATTACACAAGATTTATAAAACTATAAAATTTCTTGAGCTAAAAAGCATCTTACCTTGTGATTTTCTGATATTTCTTTTAACTCTGGCTGGTTACATTTACACTTATCCATAACATAAGGACATCTTGTATGGAATTTACATCCTTTGGGCGGATTTTGTGGAGAAGGTAAATCACCAGATAAAATTATTTTCTTTCCCTTATCCTCTGAAATTACTGGTACTGCATTTAAAAGTGCTTCGGTATATGGATGCTTATGATTATTAAATAATTCGTTTTTATCAGCAATTTCAACAATTTCACCTAAATACATAACTGCAATTCTGTCTGATATAAATTTTATTACACTTAAATCGTGCGAAATAAATAGCATAGTTAAATTTAAGTGCTCTTTTAAATCAATTAGTAGATTAATGATTTGTGCTTGAATACTAACATCTAAAGCACTAACTGGTTCATCTGCAACAATAAATTGAGGGTTTAATATAATTGCTCTAGCTATAGCAATACGCTGTCTTTGCCCACCAGAAAATTCATGTGGATAACGGTTTAAAACCTCTTCTTGCATACAAATAAGATTAATGATTTTTTTTATTTTATCTTCAATAATCTTTTTATCTTTAATCCCATTTATAATAAAAGGCTCTTTTAGAATGTCATAAATTTTCATTCTTGGATTTAAGCTCATATATGGGTTTTGGAATATTAGTTGTGCTTTTTTTCTAAAGTCTTTTAGTTCTTTTTTCTTTTTGGAGAGAATATTTTCATTCTCAAAAATAACTTCACCACTTGTTGGATTTAATAGTTTTAAAATACAATTTCCTAGTGTTGATTTTCCACTTCCAGATTCACCCACCAAACCTAAAATTTCATTTTCATAAATGTCTAAATCAACATTATTTAAAGCATAAACATATCCTTTTAGATTTCCTAAAAGACCGTCTACTACTGGATAGTGCATATTTAGATTTTTTATTTCAAAAAGTTTTTTCATAAGTTCAATTATACATTATTTTTAGCAAAGAATAATTATATAGTGTACTGATTTTTCAAGCTTATTCTTCCCATATTTGCATTAAGAATTGCTTCAACACCAACTGGAATGGTATCTTTTATTTTACTGTGAGTTATCTTGAAACCATCGCATATTGGAATTTTTAATTCATTTGCAAAACTTTGGAATAATTCATCTAATTTCCTCTTATCTTCTATATCTTTAAACTCACCAATCGCAATACCATTAATATTTTTTCTTGCTTCTTCGATATTAAAAAGTTGAGTTAGCATTTTATCTATTTTATAAATAGGTTCATTCAAATCTTCTAAAAATAAAATTAAATCACTATTAGGAATAAAGTCTGTACCAGCTAAAGAAATTAAGGAAGATAAATTCCCACCCCATAAAATTCCATTTGTAACACCAGAATAAAATGTATTATAGCGGTCGGACTCAAAGTATGTTGTTTCACCAGTTAATGTTTTAAAGAAATTTTCCTTTGTATATTCTAGAATATCATCAGCAAAATCACCATTTGCCATAGGTGAATGAAACGTAATTAACCCAGTTTCTTTAAATATTTTATTTAAAAGAATTGTAATATCAGAATACCCAGCAAAAATTTTGGGATTATTTTTTATTATGTTCCAATCAATTTTATTGAGGAGCCTTAGTGTTCCATATCCACCACGTGCACATAAAATTGCATCTATTGATGTATCCTCAAAAAAATGATGTAGAGCGTTTACACAATCTTCATCATTATTTCCAGCCATATAATTATGGTAACATTTGCAAGTATCAGAAATGACTACATTATAGCCTTCTAATTCTAAAAAGGATTTTGCTTTCAATATATTTTCATATTCTTTAATTTTTCCAGATACAGCAAGAATTCCAATTGTATCACCTTTTTTTAATTTTTTAGGTTTAATTATATTCATATTCATCCACTTTTTCTTAGAGTTAAGCTATAATTGATATTAGCAAATATTATTGGAGTAAGCAATTGGAAAATAAATATATACCTTTGTACCGCAAATATAGACCACAAACCTTCCACGACCTAATTGGTCAAGAAAATATTGTACATGCACTAAGTAAAGCAATTGAATTAAATAGAATTGCACACGCATATCTATTATGTGGTCCAAGAGGTACTGGTAAAACATCATCAGCTAGAATTTTGGCAAAATCATTAAACTGTCATGAAGGGCCAACTCTTACTCCTTGCGGAAAATGTCCAGCTTGTTTAGATGTAATGAGTTCTATGTCTGTAGACGTTATAGAAATAGACGCAGCAAGTAATAGAAGTGTTGAAGATACTCAAGCCATTTTAGAAAAAATTCAATACGTTCCAGTTAATGGAAAATATAAAATTTATGTAATAGACGAAGTTCATATGCTTTCTACTACTGCTTTTAACTCATTATTAAAAACATTAGAAGAACCACCAGAAAATGTAATCTTTATTCTTGCAACAACTGAACCACATAAGGTTTTAGATACTATTATTTCAAGATGTCAAAGATTTGATTATAGACGTATTACAACTGATGATATAGTAAAAAGATTAGAGTTTATTTCTCAACAAGAAAATATTAATATCGCAAAAGAAGCTCTTTATACTATTGCAAAAAATGCTCAAGGTGGTATGAGAGATGCACTTGCTCTTTTAGATCAAATTAGTGTTTTAGGTTTTAATAAAAAAATCGAAACAAACGATATTAATGAAATTTTAGGAAAACTTTCTTATGACGTTATACACGAAATTGTTGATTGCATAGTTTCTTCTGATTGTTCAAAATCAGTACCTTTAATTGATAGTATTTATGCAAAAGGTAACGAACCTGTTCAAATCGTTAACAATTTAATTCAATATTTTAGAGACTTGATGATTTTAAAAAATTGTTCTGATAAAGAATTAATTTTTTCTCTAACACAAGTAAATGAAATTAATTATGAAAAAATAAAACCACAAGCTGAAAAGTTCACAGTATCAGAAATTATTCAAATAATAGATAGGTTGTCATACTATACAACACAAATAAAAGATACAACGAATAAATATCTATGGTTAGAACTATGTATTATTGATTTAACGAACTACAAGAATTTGCCGTCGGCAGAAAACTTATTGAAGAGAATTGAAGTTCTAGAACAACAATTAGCGTCTGGAGTTGTTTCTGCACCAGCTCCACAAAGGGGAAGTGCTCCGCAACCAATACAACAACCTAAACCTGTAGCGCAAGCACCAAGACAACAAGTGCAACAAGTACAAAGGGAAGAAATACAACGCCCACAGCCACAAGTTCAACAACAAAAACAAGCACCAGTTTCTACACCAATTGCTGACCCAAAGACTGCTGATATTCATTCTTTGTGGGTGTCAATACTCCATAGCATAGATAGTCCACCTTCAAAGGCTATATATGCTGTTGCAAAACCAGTTGAAATTTCTGAAGATAAAATTGTTATTGCCTTCCCATCTGAAATTCTTGCAAAGAAGGAAAAAGAAAGACGTCCAGCTCTTGAAACAGCAATTTTAAAATATTTGAATATAAAAAATCCGAATATTTCAGTTGTTGTAGGAACAAATATACAGCCAGTTAAAACTACAATGACTCCGCCACCTACACCTGCACAAAAAAAGGTTGAAGAGCAAAATATTCAGAAACAAGAGGAAGAAGAATATCACGCAATAATGCAAGCTAAAAAAGAAGAAGCTGACAAACCAAAAGAAGTAAAGCCAGTTGATTCTTCAAGTCAAGCTGCAATGGTTAGAGAACTTTTTGACGGTAAATATATAGATTAGTGATTTTTAGATTTCATTGCTCTATCAATATCTCTGTTTTGAGCTTTTTTAGCTAAATCATCACGCTTGTCATATAGTTTTTTACCTTTTGCAAGTGCTATTTCTAATTTTGCCCAATTGTTGTCTAAATACAACTCAATAGGAACAATTGTGTAACCGTCTTTTTTTATTTTTCCTATTAACTTATCAATTTCTTTTTTTGTTAAAAGAAGCTTTCTTGTTCTTTTTTCTTCGTGGTTATATCTGTTTCCTTGTTCATAAGGACTAATATGACTGTTATATAGAAAAACTTCTCCGTCATCAATTCTGACAAAGCTATCTTTTAGGTTAACCGCCCCTTTTCTAATAGATTTTATTTCAGTACCAGTTAATACCATACCTGCATTAAATTTGTCAAAGATATGATATTCGTGAAAAGCTTTTCTGTTTGTTGATATAACTTTTTTACTCATACTTTGATTATAACATTAGAAATCTATTTTTTTTAATTTTTTATAATAATAATTAATTTTTCCAGATTTTATTATTTGTGAAACTCTTCTATCTGCTCTAACAAAGTAAGGTACATCAATAATTCCAGTTGTTTCTTCATAGTCTTTGTATAATCTAGTCAAAGTTTCTTTTATTAAATAAATTTTTTTGTTTTCAGAAATAAAGATACAGTCGAAAAAATCTTTAATTATTTCCGAACAACTTATAGAGATTGATTTTTCTTGCTTTTTATCGTAGTTTACAGCTACAAGACGTAAATGTTTATTTTTCATTCCTTCTCCCATTCCCAATTTTTGCTGTTAATCCGCAAACATGTAACAATATTTAAATATATTGTGTAAAAAAAACTTTTATAGTATATTGTTAGTGTTGGTAATTACAGTAAAATAATTATTTACATGTTCTATTTTACAAGATAATGTACAACTTTGCAACAATAAAAAACTTTTTAATGTAATAAAAATTCAAGTGGTGGTAAAAATGAGTATTGCGAAAAGAATTAAAGAAATCAAATTAGTTTTGCGTTTAACTTCTTCTGAATTAGCAGAAAAGTTAGATATCCCAGTAAGAACAATAGGTAGTTATGAACGTGCAGAAGCACAACCTAGCCCTAAATTTTTAAGCGCTTTATATGAAAATATGAATATTGACGTTAACTGGGTACTATCTGGAAAAGGAAACATGTTTTTAACAAGAAAAGCAACTCTTGATTCTGGTATGATGATTGATCTTCAAGAAACTTTTGAGCTTACAGATGAACAAGTTACTGGGTTGTTTGAACTGTTGAATTCTCCAGCTAGTAGAGAAATGATTTTAAAGTTAATTGAAATCAAAAAAGGTAACAAGGAAGCTCTAGACAGCTTATTACAAAATTTACAAGGCATTAAAGCGATTTACGGTTAATCTACATCAACCGGTTCTTTTAAAATAGCTTTTATAGCAATTTTTGCATTATCTTTCAATTCTTCTGATAAGTTCGGAAGAATTGTTAGTTGTCTAAGAACATCCACAACGCGTTTGAATATTCTTACAATATCACCCTCTGAAGAATCAACTTGTTTTGCAATATCTTCCCAAGGAGTTTCTTGAACCCATTGTTCCATAAGTGGGCAATAATATGAATTTATATACATTTCTGTATTGATGTCATAATCACGCTGTAGAATTGCAATCTTTTTTCGTACTTCTTTTATTCTATTTAAAGCTTTTCTTGTATTTCTGCTAATAGGTTGATTTGGATAAACATCAGTTCTTAAATCTTCTGTAACTAAAGCACATACAACAGAAGCAAGTTCATAAGGTTGGAGCTCATCTAAAATACCTTTTAGGACTATTTCAGAAATAAATAATTCGTTTTCTGCCCTTACCATAGAACAAGTTACACCAGCATCAGTTGGTACACCATTTTGGATATATCCCATTTTTTCTAATATATCCTTGTGAGCGAGGAATTTATTCCAATAAATATCTTTTTGTTTATCAACATTTTTTGTAATTTCTTTTAGGCGTTTTTCGTATCTGTTGATAATTTCAAGATTTTTCATATGCTTTTTATAGCCACGACAAATCTCACATTGGTATTTTTCTAATTGTTCACGCATTTCACGTGTTTTATTTAAGTATTCAGTAACTTCTGGTGCATTTTTATCACCACGTTGTTTTGCTTGTTTTTGCAGTGTTCTAGTTAGTTTCCTAAATACAATAAATTTATCTTTTAATTTGTTAAATTCAATAAAATCTTCATTAGTCAAACCATGAGGACATTTTTCATTCTTTAATTTTGCAAGAGTTTGCTCACAGTTTGACTGTTGCATAATAATTGGTTTTAATCTGTCATTAGATGAAAAATAACCAAAACTCTTTAAAATTAATTCTTTTGCTTGGTCTAATTCTAAATTTTGAAGTAAGTTTAACACCATAGAATACCCTGGGGAAAACTGACTTTCTAATGGGTTAGATGAACTTCTAACTAAATCAGCAACTTCATCTGGAGATTGGAATTGTGTACCCATTACAACAACATAACCAACCTTATCCATTCCACGACGTCCTGCACGACCAGACATTTGCAAGAACTCATTTGCTGTCAACAGTCTATGTCCAGAATCTGTACGTTTGCTAATTGCAGAAATAACAGTCGTTCTAGCTGGCATATTAATACCAGCAGCAAGTGTTTCTGTTGCAAATACAACTTTTATTAATCCTTTTTGAAATAATCTTTCAACTAACAACTTCCAAGCCGGTAAAAGACCTGCGTGGTGTGATGCTACACCATTATATAAGTATTCAAGATTTTTGTTATTTTCTAAATATGTATGTTCTTTTAAAAATTCTTGAATTTCTTCCCTTATTTGTTTTGCTTCTTCATTTGTAATCAAATTGATATCAGAACATTTTTCCATATTTTCATCACATTTTTTACGAGAAAAAGTAAAGAAAATAGCTGGAAGCATTTGTTTACCGTGAAGAACCTTGATTACATCTTTAACCGTGTTTTGTTTTTTTGCTTGACGAGAATGAAAACTCATTTTCTTTTCTGGTTTTATTCTTTTATTCAACCTACCTTCTGGAGTTAACAAAGGAAGAATTTCTGTTGGTTTTGATGAATCAAAATAATAGTGTCTTAATGGAACCGGTCTAAAATCTGTATAAATATGCTCAGTCCCTGCGTGAACTGTATTAATCCAATCACATAGTTGTTGTGAGTTTGCAACAGTTGCACTTAAAGCAATAATTTGAACATTTGCTGGAGAGTATATAATACTTTCTTCCCAAACAGTACCACGTTGCTCATCGTTCATATAGTGAACTTCATCAAGAACAACATACTTAACATCTTTTAGGTTATCTTTAACATTACCAAAGTTTGTATTATATAGCATATTTCTATAAACTTCAGTTGTCATGACAACAATAGGTGCTTCACGATTAATTGAAGTATCGCCAGTTAAAAGTCCAACATTACCTTCGCCATACTTTTTACCAAAATCATAAAATTTTTGGTTTGATAATGCTTTTAACGGTGTTGTGTAGAACAATCTTGCATTTTCTTCTAATGCTCTATGAATTGCGTGTTCTGCGATACAAGTTTTTCCAGCACCAGTAGGCGCACATACAACAACACTTTTAGAATTGTTTATACACTCTACTGCTTCTTTTTGGAAATCATCCAGTTCAAAATTAAATTTATACAATATTTACGCCTTATCTATAAGATGTTTATTATCGTAGTCAATTCTTCCGATAAGCTTGTTTAGACGTTTTGCAACATCTTTAAACACTGGAATACTTAAACTTTGTGCGCCATCAGAAGATGCATTTTCAGGGTCGTGATGTACTTCCATCATAACACCATGAGCACCAACTATCAACCCTGCTTTAGCCATTGGTTCAATTAAATAACGTCTTCCAGTACCATGGCTTGGGTCTACAATAATTGGCAAGTGTGAATATTTTTTAATAACAGGTATTGCAGCAATATCAAGAGTATTTCTTGTTGCTGTATTATCAACGCCCATAATACCACGTTCGCAAAGAATTACTTTGTCATTTCCGTGATACATAATGTGTTCTGCTGCTAATAAAAATTCTCTAATTGTAGCAGCTCCACCACGTTTTAAAATAATTGGTTTATTGCATTTACCAACCGCTTTTAATAGCTTAAAGTTTTGCATGTTTCTTGCACCAATTTGAATTACGTCTGCATAATTACAAACTAAATCCAAATCAAGAGTATCCATTAATTCAGTTACTACCAAAAGACCAGTTTTTTCTCTTGCTATTGCTAAATATTCAAGTGCTTTTTCTTCTAAACCTTGGAAATCATAAGGAGAAGTTCTTGGTTTAAAAGCACCACCACGTAAGAATTGGCAACCCATTTCTTTTGCAGCAGCAGCTACTTGTAATAGACCGTCTAAATCTTTTTCAACACTGCAAGGACCAACCATCATAACTGGTTTTTCTAGCCCACCAATTCTAACACCATTTGAAAATTCAATAACAGTATCTTCAGATTTACCTTCTCTAGATGCCAATTTATAAGGTTCTTGAATTAATTTTACGCTTCTAACGCCTTCATAAGATTGGAAAGAATGTGGTTCAATTAACCTTTTATCCCCAATCGCAGCAATAACTGTCATTACATCACCGTGGTTTAGAACTGTCTTAAAACCTTTGTTGTGTAGTGCATTAACTACTGTTTTAATTTGTTCTTGTGTTGCTGAAGGCTCCATTATTATAATCATAGCTATTTCCTTTTTATACTGTTATTAAATGTTCTTTTAACTTTTCTTCACTAATAATTTGGTTTTTAACTGAATTTTCAATAACTGTATCACTTAATATTATTGAATTTTCAATATTTACGTTATCCATTATTTTAACATTATCCCAAATTATTGAATTTTTAATTGTAATATTATTACCAAATACACAATTGTTTCCGATGATACAATCACTTTCAATTACAAATTTTCCATTAAACTGTACATTCTCTCCAAGTGTATATTGTCCGTTTTGAGATTTTACAACCAGTGGTTTATATGTATTTATTACGTGGTTTAATAAATCTATATTTGATTGATGATACACATCCAATGAACCGATGTCTGACCAATAACCAGTATGGATATAAGTATTAATTTTTAAACCATTCTCCATAATTGCTGGGAATACATTTTTTGCAAAATCATAGAATGTATTTTCTGGAATAAATTTAAAAATTTCATAATTAAAAATATAAATTCCAGTATTTGCAAGGTTAGATTTTGCTTCTTCTAAGCTTGGTTTTTCTTGAAAACTTTCTACAAATCCATTTTTATCTGGAACAATAATTCCATATTTAGAAACTTCTTTATGATCAACATCTTTTGCTACTATTGTTACAATAGCATTTGATTTTTTGTGTGATTTATAAGCTTCTTCTATATTTATATCTGTTAAACCGTCGCCAGACATAATTATAAAATCATCACCTTCATTAAAGAAGAACTGGCATTTTTTAACGCCACCAGCAGTACCAGAAAGCTCAACCTCTTTTATAAATTGTATATTTGCACCAAAAGAGTTTTTTCTATAGTGCTCTTGAATCGCATCAGCTTTATGATAAGTATTTGCGATGATATCTTTAATTCCAAAAGAAATAAGATGTTTTACAAGAATATCCATAGTTGGCATATTTGCCAATGGTACTAATGGTTTTGGGACAACACTAGATAATGGTTCTAGTCTTGAACCTACACCTGCCGCCATAATCATTGCTTTTTTTAACATATACCCACCCTAAACTATTCTTATTAGAAAGGACGTTTACCTTTCATCAATCCTCTTAAATTCTTAGGAATTTTGATTTTCCCTTTTTTTAAATCAGACATCCCTTTCATCATTTGACGCATTTGGTCAAATTGAGTAATTATTTGATTGACTTCATGCATTGGAATACCACAACCAGCAGAAATTCTACGTTTTCTAGATGTATTCATCAATGAAGGATTTGCTCTTTCTTCTGGTGTCATACTAGAAATGAACGCATTAATACGTTTCATTTGCTTTTCACCTTCTGAAGCAATACTTTCCTTTGCATCTCTATTTAAACCTGGTATACTTGGCATCATTCCAAGTATTCCCTCGATAGAACCAAACATTTGCATTTGTTTTTGCATTTTTAAAAAGTCGTTGTATGAGAACTCGGCTTTTTCCATTTTCTTTTCAAATTCTTTTGCTTGTTCTTCGTCAAAAACTTCTTGAGCTTTTTCAACAAAAGAAACAATATCCCCCATTCCAAGTATTCTATCAGCCATTCTTGAAGGGTGGAAATCATTTAATGCATCAAGTTTTTCGCCAATACCAGTTAATTTGATTGGTTTACCAGCAGCTTGAACAACACTTAGTGCGGCACCGCCACGAGAGTCACCGTCTAATTTTGTTAAAACAATACCAGTAATATCAAGTTGAGTATTAAAGTTTTCTGCAACGCTAACGGCTTGCTGACCAAGCATTGCATCGATAACTAAAAGTTTTTCTTGTGGATTAAATGCTCTATCAATAAGCATTAATTCTGCCATCATTTCGTTATCTATTTGAAGACGACCAGCTGTATCAATGATAACCACATTAAATCCATTTGATTTTGCATGTTCAATTGCATCTGTCACAATTTGTTGAACATTAGTTGAACCATCTATTGTAAATACTGGAGTTTGAGTTTGTTCACCTAATGTTTTTAATTGAGTAATAGCAGCTGGACGATAAACGTCGGCAGCAACTAAAAGAGGATTTTTTCCTTCTTTTTTTAGTTTTACAGCAAGTTTTGCTGCAGAAGTTGTTTTACCAGAACCTTGTAAACCTAACATCATAATTAATGATGGATGACCAGTTAAATTAAGTGGTTTATTTTCATTACCTAGTATGTTTACAAGTTCATCGTGAACAAATTTTATTAATTGTTGAGAAGGATTAACACCTTTTAGAACATCTTCGCCTAGTGCTTTTTCTTTTAGGTTAGTCATAAATATTTTTACAACTTTTAAGCTAACATCAGCCTCAAGAAGAGCACGTCTAACTTCTCTTAGTGCATCTGTCATATTTTCTTCTGTAAGAGAAGAGTTTCCAGATGCTTTTTTTATAATTTCTTGTAATCTATCTGATAAATTATCGAACATAATACTAAAATTGTACTATAAAAATATGTTTAGGGCTTTTCAGCCTATAAATTGTATTATTCATTTACATAATGAATATTATGGTTACTATAAAAACAAAACTAAAAATATTTAATTTCTCAACCGGTGTTTTCTACTACGTGAAAACAATGGTATCGAAATCAAATATTATTTAGTTTTGAAATAAATAAAAAGAGTAATAAAAAATGAAATATGATAGCATATATTTCTTTTCTGTAAGAATACTTGGCGAAGCAATTACACAGCGGAGCGGTTACGTAGTAACTTTAGCGTAGCTTTTAGCTGAGCCTAGTATTGTAAGAAAAAAATATCTAGCAGAATATTTTATTTTTTATTATTTTTCTATTTGAATTTTCTGGATTGCCACAAAAATCAAAGATTTTTTCGTAATGACATATCTATAATATTCATTATGTACTAATGAACTATTTAACAAAAACTCTACTATTTGCTATTATAAGAACATAGATAGTTATAAGGAGAACTTTATGAGAAGTGATGAAATAACAAAAGGTTTACAGCGAACACCTCATCGTTCCTTATTGTATGGTACAGGTGTTAGTGAACAACAAATAAACAAAAGATTTATTGGTATTGCAAGTAGTTTTACAGACCTAGTTCCTGGTCATTGTGGAATGAGAGAAATTGAACGCCAAATTGAAAAAGGTATCCACTCTGGTGGTGGTCAAGCCTTTATTTTTGGTGTTCCTGCCATTTGTGATGGTATAGCAATGGGGCATAGTGGTATGAATTATTCTCTACCTTCAAGAGACTTGATTGCTGATTGCGTTGAATCAGTTGCTCAAGCTCATAAATTAGATGGTCTTGTTCTTTTAACAAACTGCGATAAAATCACTCCTGGTATGATTATGGCAGCAGCAAGATTAGATATTCCTTGTATTGTTGTTACAGTAGGTCCAATGGCTGACGGTAAATGCCATAACCAAACTTTAACAATGATTAGAGGAACTTTTGAAGCTATTGGTAAATTCACAAATGGCGAAATTGATGAAAAAATGCTGAAAGAAATGGAAATCACATCTTGCCCAACAGCTGGTGCTTGTCAAGGCTTATATACAGCTAACACTATGGCTTGTTTAACTGAAGTTATGGGTATGAGTATGCCATATTGCGCAACATCATCTGCTGTTAGCGCAAAAACAAAACGTATTGCATTTGATTCTGGTGTTAGAATTAATGAATTAGTTGAACAAGATATCCGTCCTTCTTCAATTCTTACAAAAGAAGCAATAAGAAATGCTATTATCGTAGACTTAGCATTAGGTGGTTCGACAAACTCTATTCTTCACCTATTAGCAATCGCAAATGAAGCTGGTGTTGATGTAAGTTTAAAGGACTTTGAAGAACTAAGCTTTAAAGTTCCGCAAATTATAAAATTAGACCCTTCAGCTTTAAAAACAATGGCTGATTTAGATAACGCTGGTAGTATTCCTGCTGTGTTAAAAACTATTTATGGTAATGTTCCAGAAATGAAAGATACAGTTGGCGTTTCTGGTATTAAATTGTCAGAAATAGCTGCTAGTGATATTTGGTGTGATAACGAAGTGATTAGACCAATTTCTGACCCACTTACATCTAATCCTGGTTTAGCAGTATTACATGGTAATCTAGCCCCAGACGGTGCTGTAGTTAAAATTTCTGGCGTAGAAAAAGAAGCTTTAGTATTTACTGGTAAAGCCAAGACTTTCAATTCTGAAGAAGACGCAATGCAAGCGATTATGGATGATAAAATTGTTGCAGGTGATGTTGTTGTTATCCGTTACGAAGGTCCAAAAGGTGGCCCTGGTATGAGAGAAATGCTTTCTCCAACTTCTGCAATTGTAGGTAAAGGATTAGGTAAACACGTTGCATTAATTACAGATGGTAGATTTTCTGGTGGTACAAGAGGACTTTGTATTGGTCATATTTGCCCAGAGGCTCCAGCTGGTGGTGTAATTGGTTTGATTAATGACGGAGATGAAATCCACATTGATATTCCAAATAGAGAATTAACTTTGAATGTATCAGAAGCTGAATTAGAAGAAAGAAGAAAAACATTTGTTCCTCTTCCTACTAAAGTTAGAAAAGGTTATTTGAAACGTTATTCTACTGTAGTTTCATCATCTGATAAAGGTGCAATAACAAGTATTTAACCAATAAAAAAGAGAGCCATCGTGGCTCTCTTTTTTATGCTTTTTTAGAACTATGAACTATTTTTCGTCGTTCCAAGAATACATTTTTCTAAGTTCTCTACCAACTGTTTCTAATTGGTGTTCAGCTTTTACTTTTCTTGTAGCTAAGAAGTGAGCTCTACCTGCTGCTTTATTTTCAGTAATCCATTTGCCAGCAAATGTACCATCTTGAATTTCAGAAAGAACTTTTTTCATTTCTTTCTTCGTTTCTTCAGTAATGATACGTTTACCGATTTCATAATCACCATATTCAGCAGTATCAGAGATTGAATATCTCATTTTTGAGAAACCACCTTGATAAATTAAGTCAACAATTAATTTCATTTCGTGGATACATTCAAAGTAAGCGTTTTGTGGGTCATAACCAGCTTCAACTAAAGTTTCAAAACCAGCTTGCATTAAAGCTGTAACACCACCACAAAGAACAGCTTGTTCACCGAATAAGTCTGTTTCTGTTTCTTGTCTGAACGTAGTTTCTAGAACACCAGCTCTCGCACCACCAATACCAGCTGCATATGCTAAACCAGTTTCTAAAGCTTTACCAGTTGCGTTTTGGTGAACAGCTACTAAACAAGGAACACCTTTTCCTTCAACATATTCGCTTCTTACTGTATGTCCAGGTCCTTTTGGTGCAATCATTACTACGTCAACATCAGCTGGTGGAACAATTTGTGCAAAGTGGATGTTAAATCCGTGTGCAAATGCTAATGTTTTACCAGCAGTTAAGTTTGGAGCAATTTCATTTTTGTAAATGTCTGCTTGTTTTTCATCTGGTAATAAAATCATAATCATATCAGCCATTTTTGCTGCTTCAGCAACTGTAGCAACTTTTAAACCAGCTTCTTCTGCTTTTTTCCAAGATTTAGAACCATTGTATAAACCAACAACAACGTCAATACCACTTTCGTGAAGGTTTAATGCGTGAGCATGACCTTGGCTACCATAACCGACAATTGCAACAGTTTTACCTTTTAATAAACTTAAATTACAATCTGCTGCGTAATAAATTTTTGCCATAACTACCTCATTTCTTACTTTTATTACTTATGGAATTAATATTTCTATCTGTCATTCCGAATTTATTTCGGAATCTTTCCAGTTTATTAATGTTCTTTAAAGCTGGTTAGATGCTGAAACAAGTTCAGCATGACTTAAGTGTCATTTCTTCTGTATTTTCTAGTGTAAAACTTAATGAAATCATAGTCAATATTCGTTTCTTAAACAAAAAATTAATATAAGAATAGAAATGTTTGCACTATAAGTCTTATTAAGATAAAATTTATTATACTATATTTTTCAAAATAAAAAATGGAGAGATAAATGACAGCCGAACAAATCAACAAAACAGAAAAAATTAATGGTGCTAGAATTTTCTTAGAGTGTCTTCGCAAAGAAGGTGTTGATAAGATTTTTGGTTATCCAGGTGGTTCAATTCTTCATATATACGAAGAATTATACAAATGCGATTTTATAAAGCATTATTTAGTAAGACATGAACAAGCTGCTGTTCACGCTGCAGAAGGCTATGCAAGAGTCACTGGTAAACCTGGTGTTGTTTTAGTAACTTCTGGACCTGGTGCTTGTAATGCTATTACTGGTATTGCAAATGCTTATTATGATAGCTATCCATTAGTTGTATTTACTGGTCAAGTTGATTCTAAATTAATTGGTAATGATGCTTTCCAAGAATCTGACATTGTTGGTATTACTCGTACATGTTGTAAACATAATTATTTGGTTAAAAATGTAAGTGATTTACCACGTATTATTAAAGAATCATTCCATATTGCTCGTACTGGTAAACCTGGTCCAGTTGTAGTTTCTCTTCCAAAAGATGTTTTAACTTCTGTAAGAGAATTTAAATACCCAGATAAGATTGACTTACCAGGTTACAATCCAACTTATGAAGGTCACCCAATCCAATGCCGTAGAGCATTAAAGGCATTATGTGATGCACAACGCCCTGTAATTTTAGCTGGTGGTGGTGTAATTCATTCTGACGCTTGGCAAGAAATTAGAGAATTGGCTAGAAAATTAAATATTCCAGTTGCTACAACATTAATGGGTATTGGAACCTTCCCAAGAGGTGAAGAATTATCTCTTGGTATGTTAGGTATGCACGGTACATATTGGGCTAATCACGCTGTTAGCAATTGTGACGTTTTATTTGCCGTAGGTACTCGTTTTAATGATAGAATTACTGGTTGTTTAAAACGTTTCTGTAAAGATGCAAAAGTTATTCATGTTGATATTGACCCTTGTTCAATCAGTAAAAATGTTCATGTTGATACACCTATTGTTGGTGATGCAAAAAATGTTCTTAATTTAATGTTGAATGAATTTAATACTGGAAAATATTCTTACAACATTGAAAATAGAAATGCTTGGGTAAAACAAGTAAATGATTGGAAACACAATGTAGGAATGAAAGCTGTAAAAGACGGTATTATGAGTCCTCAAGATGTTATAGAAGCAATTTCAAATAAAACAAAAGATAAAGATGTAATTATTGCAACAGAAGTTGGTCAACATCAAATGTGGACAGCTCAGCTATATAAATTTACAAAACCACGTCAATTAGTTACATCTGGTGGTTTGGGAACAATGGGATTTGGTTTCCCAGCTGCGATAGGTGCACAAATCGCAGCACCAGAAAAATTAGTATTCAATATTGCTGGTGACGGTAGTATTCAAATGAATATACAAGAGCTTATGACTTGTGTTGATTACAAAATACCAGTTAAAATTGCAGTAATAAATAACGGATATCTTGGTATGGTAAGACAATGGCAAGAAAAGTTATTTAACAAACACTATTCACAAACACCAATTACATCACCTGACTATGTTAAGTTGGCTGAAGCGTACGGAGTTTTAGGTATTAGAGTTACAAAAGAAGAAGAAATAGAACCAGCTATTGATAAAGCAATTGCTTATGATGGTCCAGTCATATTAGATTTTGTTGTAGAACCTTTTGAAATGGTTTATCCTTGGGTTTTAGCTGGAAAACCATTGAATGAAGTTCTTTTATCAAATGAAACTGGAATGGGAGAATAAAAATGAAACACACAATATCAGTATTAGTTAAAAATGAACCAGGTATTTTGTCTTGTGTTTGTGATTTATTCTCAACAAGAGGCTATAACATTGAAAGTTTGTCAGTAGCTGCAACTATTGACCCTTCTTTTTCAAGAATAACAATCGTTACTGTAGGTGATGAATTTGTAATTGAACAAATTTGTAAGCAATTAAACAGATTAATTAATACAATTAAGGTTGTTGAATTGCCACAATCTGCTGAAAGATGTATTCAAAAAGAACTTATTTTCTGTAAAGTAACAGCTAAAGATAACGCACGTAGTGAAATTTTAAGGATTGCTGAAATATTTGATGCAAAAATCATTGATGTTTCTACAGATACATATACGGTTCAGTTCTGTGGTGATGCAAGAGAAGTTGCAACTATACTTGCTCTTTTAAAACCATTAGGCGTTAAAGAGTTAGTTCGTTCAGGTGCTGTTGCTATTACAAGAGAAAATCAATTTATAAATATAAATAAATAGGTTAGGAAAGGGATAAAAATGAAAAAAATAATTTCATTAGTATTATTTGTTACCGCATTATTCATTGGTGCTACAGTGTGTTCAGATGTCGTATCATCAAGAGTTGAAGCTGCAACTGTTACTCAAGTAAATGCAGCACATATATTAGTAGCAACAGAAAGTGAAGCAACTAAAATAAGAGAAGAAATTATGCAAGGTGAAACACCAAACAAGATTTTCTCAAATTTTATGAAAGCAGCAAGAACATATTCAACATGTCCTTCTGGTAAATCAGGTGGTCTTTTAGGTTATTTTGGACGTGGTGATATGGTTAGACCTTTTGAAGAAGCTGCATTTAATACGCCGAATGGTCAAGTGTCAGAACCTATTAAAACACAATTTGGTTGGCATTTGATTTATGTTATCTCTAAAAAATAATTAGAAGAATTTAAAAATAGAAAAAAGCAACAGAAAAAAATCTGTTGCTTTTTTGTTTAATACGAAATAAACACTATTTATCTTTAGCCAATTTTTTCAAATAATTTTTAACTTGTTCAATTTGTTTTGGTTTTAAATACTTAAATTGACCTTTTTTCAAACCTTGTAAATCAATTGGTCCCATACTTAATCTTTTTAAAGAAATAACTGGATGTCCCAACGCATCAAGCATTTTTCTAATTTGTCTGTTCAGACCTTGATGTAGAACCATTTCTAAAACTGTATTTTTGCCTTCCATTTCAATAATTCTAGCTAAGGCATATGCAATTTGACCTTTTTCTATTTCAATACCTTTTTCCATTAACACTAAATCATTTAAGTTCAATTTACCTTGAGCAACCACTCTATAAATTTTAGAAACTTGAACAGAAGGATGAGCTAAATTATTTATAAAATCACCATCATTTGTAAGAATCAAAAGACCAGTAGAGTCTTTGTCTAATCTACCAACTGGCTTTAAATTTTGAACTTCTTCTGGAAGAATATCATAAATTGTTTTTCTTCCTTTTTCATCATCCATAGTTGTAATATAACCAGCTGGTTTATAATAGCGGATATACGTCAAAGGTTCTGGCTTAACTATTTTGTTATGCACCATTACTCTATCTTTTGTGCTAACAGCAAAACCAAGCTCGGTAACAACCTCACCATTCACACGAACTTTACCAGCCTCTATGTATTCATCTGCTTTTCTACGTGAACAAAAACCACAAGAGGCAATATATTTATTTAATCTTACTTTTTGAACCTTTTTCTTTTCCATATCCACATAATAACCGAATAAAAAATAAAATGGAATACAATGTAAACGCAAGTAATAAAGCATTTTACGTAAAGTTAAGCATATCTATTAATTTTATTGTTAAAACGATTGAAATATCCTACAATTATAAGTATTACAAATAGATTTCGGGATATGTTATGTTAGATAAAAGTTTTATTTTGATAGATGGTCACGCTTTAGCGTATAGATACTTTTTTGCTTTAGAAAGAACTGGAATGAAAACATCTGACAACCAACCAACTTGGGCGGTTTTTGGATTTTTTAAAGCCTTATTCGACCTACTTCAAAATAATACAATCAAACCAGATGCAATCGCTGTTACTTTTGATGTTTCACGCCAAACCTATAGAACAGAAATGTTTGCTGAATACAAAGCAAACCGTGAAAGCATGCCAGATACACTAAGAAGCCAAATAGCATTAATTGTTGAGGGTTTACACGCTTTAAATATTCCAATCTACACAATGGAAGGTTATGAGGCAGATGACGTTATTGGAACTATCGCAACAAAAGCAAAAGCAAAACAACACAAAACCTATATTTTAACTGGTGACCGTGATTCTTTCCAACTTGTTGATAGAGAGGGATACATCAAAGTAATTATGCCTTCTAAAGGCGAATTAGTTGAATTTGACTGGTACAAAGTATTTGAAAGAATGGGCGTTTATCCATATCAAATTACTGACTACAAAGGTTTAAGTGGTGATACTTCAGATAACATTCCTGGTATTAAAGGTATTGGGGATAAAACTGCTTGCAAATTGTTGAACCGTTTCGATAAACTAGAAGAAATCTATGAGCACATAGATGAAATAACAGAAAAAGCATTAAACAAAAAACTTAGAGAAGGTAAAGAAATTGCTATTCTAAGTAAAGAATTAGCGACTATTCAAAGAAACCTTGAGATTGATTTTGACTTTGATTGTGCAAAATTAGAAATGCCAAATTATGATGATGTTATTGAGTTCTTCAAAAAAAATCAATTTTATAACTTCCTAAAAAATTCAGATAATCTTCTAAAACCATTTAAAATTGGTACTCTACAAGCAAAAGTTTCACCAGATTGCGCTAATAAACAAGAGGTTCCAGTTGGTGGTCAAATGCAATTAGGACTCGGCATTGGAGAAATGTTAGTTTCTGCTTCGCACAAAGAATATAACCACAACAAAAATACAGTTGATACAGAAGAGAAATTAGAAAAACTTGTTGAAGAATTAAATAATCAAACTATCTTTTCAATCGACGTAGAAACAACTGGCATAAACCCACTTGAATGTGATTTAGTTGGTATTTCTATTGCCTATTGCGACCAAATTCAAATGAAAAATAATAGAGTTAAAATAGACTCAAATAGAAGTGATTTAGTTAAATCTTTCTATATTCCTGTTTTCCACTTAGTTGGTCAACAACTAGATTTAGAACTTGTTAGAGAAAAATTAGCCCCAATTTTAGCTAATGAAAATATTGCAAAAACACTTCAAAATGCAAAGTATGATTACTCTGTTTTGAAACATCATAATATGCCAATGAATGGAATAATCTTTGACACAATGTTAGCTAGCTACATCAAAGATTCATCTCGTAAACACGGTCTAAAACAACAAGCTAGTGATTACTTAGATTACATTATGGTTGAATATGAAGAATTACTAAAAAATAGTTCTTCTTCATTAACAATTGAAACTGTACCAATAGAAGAAGCATCATCTTACGCCTGTGACGACGCTTTTGCAACACTTCTTTTAACAAAATATTGGCAAGAAAATTTAGACGAAAAAGAACTAGATTTACTTTATGACATTGAAGTTCCACTTTGCTTAGTATTAGCAAAAATGGAAGAAAATGGCGCAAGTATTGATGTTGAATATCTAAGCGTAATAGAAAAAGAAATTAATGAACGACTTGAAATTATAGAAAATAAAATCTATGAACAAGTTGGTGAAAGATTTAATATTAATTCTCCAAAACAAGTTGGTGATATGCTTTTTGGAAAACTAAACCTTAAAGCAAAAGGTATGAAATCAAAAACTGGTTTTTCAACTAACGCAAAAGTTTTAGAAACACTAGCAGAAGAACATCAAGTTGCAAAAGATATTTTAGAACAACGTCACTTAGCAAAATTAAAAAGTACATACGTTGATACACTTCCAGAATTAAGAAGTGCAGTTGATGGAAGAATACATGCCAGCTTTAACCAAACAATAACAACTACTGGTCGATTATCTTCATCAAATCCAAACTTACAAAATATACCGGCAAGAAGTAAGTTAGGTAATAGAATACGTGGTGCTTTTGTTGCTGAAAACAAAGAAAATTTAATCATTTCAGCAGACTATTCACAAATAGAATTAAGACTATTAGCGCATATTTCTCGTGATGATAATTTAATTGAAGCGTTCTGTGATGATGAAGATGTACATAGCGCAACAGCAAGTAAAGTCTTTGGTGTTCCTATTGAAGAAGTAACTAAAGACATGCGCTCAAAGGCTAAAGCTGTTAACTTTGGTATTGTATATGGTCAATCACGTTATGGTTTAGCATCTAGTTTAGGAATTAGCCCCTTTGAAGCACAAGAATTTATTGATAGATACTTCCTAACATATCCAGATGTAAAAAAATATATGGATGATACTATTAAATTTGCATACGCTCACGGATACGTTGAAACACTCTATGGAAGAAAACGTTATTTGAGTTCTGGTCTATTAAGCACAAACGGGAAAATTCAAGAAGCAGCTCAACGTGCTGCAATAAATGCACCAATACAAGGAACGGCGGCAGATGTAATGAAGCTTGCAATGGTTCGTTTACAAAATGATTTTGAAAAAAATAACATCAAATCAAAAATAATCATACAAGTGCATGATGAACTTGTGATTGAAACAGTTAATACTGAAGAAGAGGAAGTCAAAGCACTAGTAAAAAAAGCTATGGAATTAGACCAACCATTCCTAGTTCCTCTTAAAGTTGATATTCATGCCGATAAGTCTTGGATGGAAATTTAATGAAAAAATATATTATATCTTTATTCTTAATAAGTGTTTTTGTTTTTCCGCAAACTTCATTTGCTGAAAATACAATCCCTGTAAATTCAGCTATAAAAACAGTTCATAGCAGATTATATTTTGCTAAATCTTATAAAACAACATCTGAAAACCTACTATACTTACTTTTATCAGCAATAAATGAATATAACTATTCTATTGAAGAAATTCAATTTAAGACTGGTAGCGTATTATTTAAAGCATATTCAAAAGAATTTATAGCTTCTATATCAGCAAAAGACGGGTATAATTCTTTTATAAAAATCATACCCGCTGATAATAACTATAATTTTTCACCTAACTTAATTCAAAAGTTGCATACTTATATTGAAAATAACAATTCTACTTATTTTCAAAAAATTCTATAGATTAGTTATCTTCACCTATTTTATGTACTCTTATTGCGTTAATTTTACCTGACATTAATTTAGGTACTGAGTTAACAATAATAATATTGTCACCCTCTTTTATCCATGTTCTTTCAATTAATAGTTTATCAATTGATTTAAACATAGCTTCATCCAATATAGTGTTACAATTTTTATCTACGTATGTATAAATATCCCAGAAAAGGCTTAAACGTCTTGCAGTGTGATATGAATTTGTAACAACAATAATTGGAACTGAAGGCTTTAATTTTGAAATAATTGGTGGAGTATAACCTTCTTCAGAAAATATCAAAATAGCTTTTGCTTTTAACTTTTTAGATAAGTTAACAGCACTATTTGAAATAGCTTGAGAAACTGGGTCTAACTCTTCAATCAAATCAACATCATAATCAGTTTTTATAAAATCACTTTTTTCAACAGTTCTAGCAATCGTAGCCATCATTTGAACAGCTTCAATAGGGTAATTTCCTGCTGCAGATTCTCCGGATAACATAATTGCATCAGTTCCGTCAAAAATTGCGTTAGCAACGTCATTTGCTTCGGCTCTAGTTGGAATAGGCTCTTCCATCATAGATTCAAGCATTTGAGTCGCAACTATACAAGGTTTCTTATGAATATTAGTCAATTGAATAATTTTCTTTTGTGCAATTGGAACTTCTTGTGGTGACATTTCTATTCCTAAGTCACCTCTTGCAACCATTATTGCATCAGCAGCAACTATAATTTCTTCTAAATTTTCTACAGCTTGTGGTTTTTCTATCTTTGCAATTATAGGTATTTCTCTATCACCAAAAGCTTTTGTGTAATATTTTGCACATTTAACATCTTCTGCTGTTCTTACAAAAGAAAGTGCTAAATAATCAGCTTCTTGCTCAATAGCAAATTTGATATATTCCTTATCACGAGGAGTTACAGCTTCTAAACTTGCTTGAGCGCCAGGTAAATTAATGCCTTTTCTTGGTTTAATTAAAGAACCATGTTCAACTATTGAATATACTTTACCACCAACGATTTTAGTAACTCTTAAACCAATTCTACCGTCATCTAAAAGTATCTTTTCTCCAACTTTTACGTCTTTAGAAATACTTTTATAATCAACTGGCACGATACCTTCTTTGATTTCTGTTGTATGTTCTAAAATAATTTCTTCACCTTTGTTGATAGCAATAGGTGTTGGTATTTTGCCAACTCTAATTTTAGGTCCTTGTAAATCTATCATTATTGGTAAATTTTTACGTAGTTCTTTTTCTACATCCCTTATCATTTTTATTCTTTGAGCATGTTCTGAAGGCTCACCATGTGATGTATTTATTCTAAATACAGTTACGCCAGATTCTACCAATTTTTTTATTGTTTCATAATTATCAGTTGAAGGTCCAAGAGTCGCAATTATCTTCGTTTTTGTTCTTTTTATTTTCTTTGTTTCGTCCATGTGTATAAACTCATATAAGCTAGTATTCTTATCACTAATACTAGCACAAAGAAGGTTTAAAAAATCAACAAATTAGCTAATTATTCGGTATATGCAATGCTATTTTATCAAGAGCAAAAAGTCCTTCTAACAAACCTTCAGAATACGTTGGATGTGCAAAAATAACTTCTTGTAATTTTTTAGGAGATAACTTATTTACCATAGCAATCGAAACTTGTTGTATCATTGCACTTGCTTCTTCTGAAATAATATGTGCACCTAGTATTTCATTTTCTGTCGCAAGTATTTTTACAAATCCCTCAATCTTATCATCTGCGTATGCTTTACCTAAAGCAGAAATTGGGAAGAAAGACTTTTTATATTCTAAGCCACTATCTTGTAATTCTTGTTCTGTCTTACCAATTGAAGCTATTTCTGGTGTTCCATAGATTACAGAAGGAACAAGATTTTTATCAAAATGACTTTCCTTACCAGAAACAATATATTCAACAACTTCTTCTGCTTGTCTCATACCACTATGAGCAAGCATAGAAATTCTATTAACATCACCAATTGCAAATACATTTCCTTTTTCTGTTTTAAAGTTTTTATCAACTTCTATAGTATCTGTTTTTCTACCTGCACCAAGTAAAACACAATCTACATCTATAGTTTTACCATTTGAAAGAGTTACCATTTTTCCTTGTATTTCTTGAATTGTTGTTGAAGTATAAAAATCAATTCTTGATTTTTTTAAGAGTCTTACAACTCTATCAGATACTTCATAATCAGCTGTTGGAATAACTTTTTCCAACATTTCAACCAAAGTCACTTTAACTCCAAAAGTAGATAATATTCTTGCCCACTCAATACCAATAGCACCAGTACCAACGATTAAAATACTACTTGGTAATTCTGTCATGTTCAAAACATCATCTGATGTCATAACAAAATCTTCATTATAACTACCATTAAATGTTATTTTGTTGGGTTTTGAACCTGTTGCAACAATTATATTTTTTACTTCATAGATATTTGTAAGTGTTTTTATCACGTTATCAGCTTCAATAGTAGCTTCTTCTTCAACTATAGTTACGCCATAACTTTTAATTAAATTGGTGAGAGATTTACGTATTTTTTCAGAAACTGTTTTTTGTCTTTCTTGAATTTTAGAAAAATCAAAAGAAATATTTTCAGCAGTTATGCCCAATTTAGAAGAATTTTTTAATTCAGAGAAAACATTACAAGAGTGTAAAATCGTTTTAGTTGGAATACATCCCCTATTTAGACATGTACCACCTATCTGATTTTTTTCAAACAAAACAACTTTTAACCCTCTTTGACTTGCTCTAATTGCAGCAACATACCCAGCTGGACCAGAACCAATTACACCTAAATCAAACATAATATACCCCTCTCTCTTATAAAATTATACAACAACAAACCCTTGTCAGCCTTGAGTTTTGAGGAATTGTTTTAAGAAATGTAACAAAAACAAGAAAAAGTTAAAGCAAAAACTAAAGTATACAATTCCAACTGCCGATATGTATATTTGTAAGGATAAAACAAATCCCTGTTCAGTGTAAAAGATAGTTGTTCTCAAAGGATTCCCTGTTATGAAATTTATGAGCAAGATAGTTGTGCTTTTTAGCGCATTAATTTTAATGTTATGTTCTAATGTTGCTTTCGCAGCAGACTTTACAGCAAATACAAAACAACCTGTATTAACTGCAGCATTAAATAAATTAGAAGCTATGAACAATACAAAAGTTTTAAATGTTATTAAAGGTCAAAACTCAACAAACCAACCAATCAAAATTATGTTCAGAAATTTAGAAGTTATGGGTTATGGTACTTGTGAAGCAGTTACAGCTAAAGCTGCAAATGGTAGTTTAGTTATCTTAATCAGCGCTAATTACAAAACAGCTCCAGTTGAAGCAATTGCTTGCTTAATCGCTCACGAAAGCGTTCACCACGAAAACACAATGACTTATGAAGAAGAAGTTAGAGCTTGGACAACTGAAGTACAAACTTGGTTATCTTTCACAAACAACAACCCTTCTTTAAAAACAGCAGATTCTAAATTAGTAAAAAGATTAAACTACTTATCAAAATTATATACAAAAGATGGTAACAAAATGACTACTATAGAAAGCTTAATCGCTAACAACCCAGCATATTCATCATTAAAAAGAGCATAATCAACAAGTTTTTATTTTCATAACACAATCCTTACAATTGAATTCAACAAGGAGTACCTTGTTGAATTCGTCTATTAGGACGTATGGTTCAGAGTACTTTTTCACAGATGTTTGTTTTGGACATAAGCCTAGTTGATTTTTTATACAATATTTAGAAATCATTACTTCTCTATTTTTAGTATCTTTTTGATTTTCTAACGCCATTTCTTCTACAAAAACACCACGTTTTTTATAAAACTCAAGTGCTTTATCGTTATAAATATTTGCACGATAATCCACTTTATTCAATGGATAATCAACTACATTTATAGGCGTTCTTCTGTAGTTATATTTATAATTTTTTCTTCTTATTTTTCTTAAATTTTCCGTTAAAATACGTCTGATTTCATTTATTTTTGCAACTTTAATAAAAGGAACATTTTTAATTTTAATATCAGTCTCTTTTACTCTAAATTCTGTATTTCCTGATTTTGATAATTGCACTTGCATTATTGAAAGTGCTTTTTCTTTATTTTGTGCAAGCTCTAAATCTTTCGAAAGCATATATGTCGCTGTATTATTTTCTTCATCAGTTAAAAAGAAAATATAACCAAGGGAAGTTTCTCTTACTTTAATTTTTGCGACAAGCTTTCTTAATAAATTTGCATTTTTCAACTTATCATCAAACGCTTTATTATAATTTCTATATATCTTAACACCAGTTTTTATTCCTTTTATGGATAATGGAAAAACAAAATCACCCTCTGTTTTATTTATATTTGTTCCTACTAATACTTTTTCGTCATTAAAAAAGCAAATACCGTCACCATTATTTAAAATATTTGTTTTTAAAGAAAAATAATTCTTTTTAACAGATTGAACAACACCAACAAATTCACCTAATGACGATGTATAGCTAACTGTACCTATATCTTTCTTTTCTTTATCTAAATAAAAATTTGTATAGCCACGATTAAAGGTTCTATATACATCTGGTTCAAAATCACAGTCACTCTTACCTAAAGAAGCACGCTTTAAACCATAATTTTCTAAAATTTCATCAAGTTTTTTTCTATAATATGCTGTAACATTAACAACATAAGATTCATTTTTTAGCCTACCTTCAACTTTAAAAGAAGTGACACCAGATAATATTAAATCTTCTAATCTATCAGATAAATTTAAATCTTTTAAACTTAAAATATGTTTATCTCGAAGAATATATTTTCCTTCAGAATCTTTAAGCGAATATTTTTTTCTACAAGGCTGAGCACACTCGCCACGATTTGCACTTCTACCACCAATTGCATAGCTTAGATAGCATTGTCCGCTATAAGACATACATAGAGCACCATGCACAAATGTTTCTAGTTCTATATTTGTGTTTTGACTTATATTTTTTATTTCTTCAAGCGTAATTTCTCTAGGGAAAATAACACGCTTAAATCCAGTATTTTCTAGAAACTTAACTTTTTCCAACGTATTATTATGACATTGAGTACTTGCTATTATTGGAATAGGTGGAAGATTACACTCTAAAATACCCATATCTTGAATAATTATGCCATCTGCCTTTATTGTATATAAATGCCAGATTAATTTTTCAATATTTTTTATTTCTTCATTTTTTAAAATTGTATTTAGCGTAATATAAACCTTGGCACGATAAATATGGGCAAACTCTATTAATTCAACCAAGTCTTCCATTGTGTTCCCAGCTTGAATTCTTGCGCCATACTTTCTATAGCCAATATAAACAGCATCTGCACCAGCTTTTATTGCCTGCATTGCTATATGTTTATTATTTGCGGGGACTAAAAGTTCAAATTCCGCAGTTTGTAATCTTGTTTTTAATACCTTGTCTGATTTCAAGTGCGTCTACCCCTAATTTGGTCAATGCTTTCATAGCAATAGAATCAGGTTGGTTACATATTGCAATCAACAAATCATCAGCTGTAGTTCTTTTCTTATTTTGTGATTTTGCAATATTCCACGCATCTTCAAGTATTAACTTAGCTCTTTGACTAAATGTTATTTCAGACGCATTATAATCATCAGAATATCCAATTAATTCTTCAATTACATCTCTTGCATCTTTAACTATTACACCTAAATCCCTAAGTACAGAAGCGGCTATAGAATTTGACTCTAACACAATTCCTAAAAGTATTAGTTCACTACCTACAACACTGTTTCCGATTCTTCTTGCTTCTTGCTTAGCAAGTCTCATAATATATAAAGTTTCATTTATTTGTTTTTCCATAGGTTGCATAATCTTATCTTCTAAAAGATATTCATTCACATTTAATTCTTTTAAAATATTATATGCAATACCTTTTTTAGATTTTAATAAACCTAATATAATATGTTCCGGCAAAATAGAAGCATTTCCTTCTTCTCTAATAATATCAATTGCATACATTAGAGTTTGAAGTGCATTAGGAGTAAATATAATTTGTTTATCTCCAAATTCGGCTTGTCTTGATGAAATTTCTTTTAACTTTGTAGAAAAAGTCTCAGCTGTAACACCAAATTCAGCTAAAGTTTTAGTTAATTCAGACTCATCATCCTCCAAAATAGATTGCATGATTTGCTCGGTACCTAAAATTTCATAATTCGAGGTTGATAACTTTGCAATTGCTCTATCAAATATTTTGGAGCTATCTGAATTTTCAATCAATGATAAAATGCTATCATTTTTATCATTTCTTCTTCTTTTTTCAATAGCCTCTGGATGTTTAATTTTTTTAGGTTTCTTTGCAGATAAAATATTATAAAACATTGATTTCATTTTATCTACATCTATTCCTTTTTCTTTTAAAACACTTGTTAATTCTAATTTAGGATAGTCCCATATTGCCAAGAAAATATGTTCTGGCTTTACATAAGAGTTACCTAGAACTTTAGCTATTTCTAAAGTTCTAGAAAAAATATCCTTTGAAGAATCACTAAACACAACAAACTCAGCAGGTCTAATTACAGCACGCTTATTTAATAGTGTTTCAATTTCCTTTTTTAGTTCACCTATTTCTATTTTGTATATAGAAAAAGTCTTAACAACAATACTATTCGTATCATTTAATAAAGCCAATAAAAGATGCTCTGGGTAAATTTTTTCGTGATTATACTCAATAGCCAATATTTGTGCTGATTTTACAACTTCTACAGCTTTTTCGGTAAACTTTTCAAACAAAATTGTATTCCTTAAACAATGTACTATTAAATAGTACCACATTTGTTGACATTTGTAATCAAATGTCAACAAGTTTTTCAGATATTGCTTTAATTACAATTTGAACTCTATCCCGTACTTTAAGCTTTTGCAAGATATTCGCAACATAAACTTTAATAGTATGCACTGTAATACACAATTCTTCTGCAATTTCGGCATTTGTTTTTCCTTGTACTAGAAGTTCTAAAACTTCCAGCTCCCTATCTGTAAGATTGTAATTTTTTCCATTTCTAAATGGATTAGTACTAAATATACCAGTCATAATTTTCCTCCATAATTTGACTATGGAGAGATTTTGGCACACTCTTAACTATAAAAGACTAACATATTTTCTTTTTTTAAATTTCTAAAGATTTTTCTGTTAAAGGTTGAGAAATCATAATACCTTCACCACCAATAACATTTACTTGTTTACCGTCTAAGTATAAATAAATCTGTTTTCCTTTTGTATTAGCTAAAGATGTTTTTATTAATTGCATCATTCTTGAATAAATACTATCTGTTCCACCACCATATTGGAAGTCAGAATCAAAATCAATTACAACCTTATTTCCAGTTTGTTTAACGCCAAGAAGCTTTGTTGTTTTAGGAACTTCACTATATGCACCAGTAGATTTTTCGACCAAATTTGGACCTTTTAGAAGTTCTTTTATTGCATATTCAAGCTTATTTTCTCCAGCTGGAACTTCTCTTTGTACTTTTTTATAAATACCATTATCATTTGCATCTAACGCCAAGAAATAAATATCTACAGTTGTTTTTTCTTTTGCAACCTCAGTTTTTACAAGAACCTCTGTAGGCTTTTTAACAACCTCTTCCTTTTGTTTTTCTTCTTTCTTCGGCATTTCTGGAAGTTTAAATTCAAATTTAGGAAGTGAAGTTATTGAAGATATAAAATTTGAAATATCATTTCCCCATTTTTCTTTTACAAAGAAAAATGAAAGAACTAATATTATTGTCATTACTATCTTTGAAAAATTACTCATTTCACCTTCCGTAATTTTGATTAATTATAAAAGTACCTTCTACCTTAATTTCATTGTTTTCGATTTTTGCATTTGTTATATACAACTTACAATACTTGCTATTAATTGTTGTATTTTGAAATGCAACAGGATTTATTTTATTTACTAAACCACCTAAAATATCTATGTTTATTATATTACTTTTTGATGAAAATGTGGTATCTTTTAACACAATTTCATTTTTATTAACAGCAATATCAGATATAACATTAAAATACATAGGTTCTTTTGATAAAAATGTTTTTATTGGAATTTCAAAATTGAGTTTATTATCCTTCAATGTGATTTTAGGCTCTAAAACTCTAAAGCTTGTAAAATTATTAATTCTAAGTGCTGATTTTTCAAGCACTCGTTGAAACTCGTAAGAATCAATTGTATTTTTTAAATCTATATTAGTAATTTTTCCACTAAATTTAAATGGCAATTCATAAGGATAGTAAACCTTTTTATTTTGATAAACAATTTTATTATATGGGCAAACTGTTTCAGCAATAAAATTAGAAACACTCAAAGAACTATATTTTAAATTTTTACTTTTTAAAGTTAATCCTTTAAATTCTCCATTTTTTAACCTGCCAACAGTAAAAAGTTCTAAATCAGCATTAAATTTAGACTCTAATTCTTCCTTTAATTCCTTTTCTATTACAAGCTCAACAACCTTTTTTGTTAAAAAATTAAAGCCCGTAAATTTAGCAACAGCATTTTCATTTTCTATTATTTTTAAACTCTCATTTGGACAAGTAATAGTACATTCGTCTGCAAATACAAATGAAGGAATAAATAGAAAAGAAAGAAAAAGAACTACTTTTTTCATAGTAACACCTTCTTTGGTTGAATTACCTCACTATCTGCAACAGCTAACGACATAACTTTATTATTTTGAGTCAACAGAATATCACCTTTTACATTTTTTCTATTTTTAAACTTATTTCCATTTAATAACTTATTATATTCATATTCATTTATTTCATAAGTTTGCATTTTAAGAACCCCCAGAGGGTTAAAAAGAGCACTTTTTATATCTTCTATACTGATATTATCAGAAAGAATCAAAGCATCTTTTAAAAACATTCCAGACGATTTTGTCCTAATAAGTTCAAACATAACAGCACCACAACCAAGTTCCTGCCCGATATCATTGACTATAGTCCTTATATAAGTGCCTTTTGAACATTCTATATCTAATTTCAAAATCTGATTTTTATAATCAAATGAAATTAGTTCATTTTTATAAATAACAATATCCCTTGACGGAATATCATCTGGAATATTGCCACTTCTTGCTAATTCATAAAGCCTTTTACCATTATAATGAACAGCTGAAAAAGCTGGTGGTACCTGTTTTGTTTCACCACGAAATTTAGGCAGAATTACTTCAATTTCTTCCAAAGTTACTTTTCTCTCACCAGTCTCTTCAACTTTTCCTTCAGTGTCATATGTATCAGAGACTCTACCAAGATACATTCCAACTTGATATGCTTTATCTTCTTCTAAATAATCAATTAATTTCGAAGCTTTACCAATAGCAATAGGTAAAACACCAGAAGCTAATGGGTCTAAAGTACCAGCATGCCCAATTTGTTTTATACCAGTTAGTTTACGCAAGATTGAAATAACTTTGTGAGAAGTTATTCCAGACGGTTTATTTACGTTCAAAAAACCGAACAATTAAATCTCGCCTCTTGAAATTTTATTAATCAAATCAGTAACGTGTGCACCACGTTCAAGAGAATCATCTGGAATAAACCTTAATTCAGGTGTAACTCTTAAACGGATACGTTTACCAACTTCATATCTAACTTTAGAAGTATTATCTGTAATAGCTTTTATTGTATTAGCCTTATCTTGTTCACCAGCTAATACTGAATAATATACCTTTGCAAATGAATTATCATGAGACATTTCAACATCAGTAATTGAAACAACACCATTAATTCTTGAATCTCTCAATTCTTTTTGAATAATATCTGCAATTTCTTTCATTAATGTTTTTCTTACACGTTCATTTCTTAAAGACATATTTACCTTACCTATACTAATACTTGTCTTTCAATTTCTTCAGTTGTTGTTACTTTAATGATATCACCTTCTTGTAAGTCATTAAACTTAGCAAAAGAAATACCACATTCAAAGCCTTGAGCAACTTCTTTAACGTCATCTTTGAAACGTTTAAGTTGGTCAATTTGACCTTTAAATACTTCCATACCATTACGGATAACAACCGCTGTTTTATTTCTGATAATTTTACCTTCAGTAATATAACAACCAGCAATCTTAGTTGTTTTACCAACTGTGAAGATTTGTCTAACTTCAGCTTGACCAAGATATACCTCTTTAATTTCTGGCTGTAGAAGATTTAACATTGTTCTTTCTAAGTCTTCTAATACTTGGTAAATAATATTGTATTTTTTAATAGTTACATTTTGTTTTTCAGCAGCGGCTTGAGCGTTTGCATCTTCTTTAACAGTAAAGCCTAAAATAATAGCGTTACTTGCACTTGCTAACATAACGTCTGCTTCAGAAATATCACCAACACCTACGTGAACTATTTTAGTAATAATTTCTTTAGATTCTAACTGAGAAACACCTTGTGATACAGCTTCTGCAGCACCATGAGTATTTGCTTTAATGATTAAGTTTAATCTCTTAATATTATCTTCAGAATTACCAACTTGTTCATTTCTAATATGAGCTGGTTTCATTGCATCAAGTTTAGAATTTCTTTCTTTTTCTTTTCTTTCTTGCCAGATAGTTCTCATTACTTTTTCATTTTCAACTGCTTCAAAGTAATCACCAGCTTGAGGAACTTCTGTTAAACCTAAAATTTCAACTGGAGTAGATGGACCAGCATCTTTAATTCTTTCGCCAGAATCAGAAAGTAGTGCTCTAACTCTACCACATACATTACCAACAACGAAGCAATCACCAGTATGAAGTGTACCATTTTGAACTAATAATGTAGCAACTGGACCTTTACCTTTATCTAATTTAGCTTCGATAATAACACCAGAAGCTAACGCTGATTTATTTGCACGTAAATTTTGTACTTCAGCTAACAATAAGATGTATTCTAATAATTCATCAATACCTTTACCTTGAAGCGCACTTACTTTAACGCAAATAGTATCACCGCCCCATTCTTCTGGAACTAAGCCATATTCAGTTAATTGTTGAAGAATTTTATCTGGGTCTGCACTCGGTTTATCAATTTTGTTAACTGCAACAATAATTGGAACTTCAGCTGCTCTTGCGTGGTTAATAGCTTCAATAGTTTGTGGCATAATACCATCATCTGCAGCTACAACTAAGATAGCAATATCAGTAGCTTTAGCACCTCTAGCTCTCATTTCTGTAAACGCTTCGTGACCAGGAGTATCTACAAATACAATTTTCTTATTTTGGTCATCATCTAAATATACAGAATAAGCACCGATAGATTGAGTAATACCACCAACCTCTGTTGCTACAATTTTGTGTTTAGAAGCACGAATTGAGTCTAAAAGTGTTGTTTTACCGTGGTCTACGTGTCCCATAATACTAATTACAGGAGCTCTTGTTTCTAATAATGACTCATCAACTTCGCTTAATGCTTTTGCTTTTTCTTCTTTTTCAAGCTCTTGTTGCATGTATTCTTCTAAGTCTTCTTCAAGAACTTCTAGTTCAAAGCTTTCGCAAATTTTCTTTTGAGTTTCTACAGAAATGATTTCATTTACTGTACTTAAAATACCTTGCATCATTAAGAATTTAACAATTTCAGCAGGTGTTTTCTTTATCTTTTCAGCCAATTCACCAACTGTAATTGGTTGATTAATAACAACTTGAGTAATTACCTCAGCAGCACCTTCATCTTTTGATTTTTTCTTGTGCTTCTGAGATATAGCTTTTTCTAAGCTAATTAATTCTTGTTCTTCTTCTTTATTTTTATATTGTTTTTTCTTATCTTTAGGTCCTTTTTTCTTTGAATTTGGATTTTGACCACCTTTTCCTTCATAAATATCTTGAGATATCACGTGATGCTGGATAGGTTTTTTAGGTCCCATTGGTCTTTCTGGTCTATCCGGACGTTGTTCTTTATTCCCTTCTTGAGGTCTATTATTTCTATCAAATGGTTTTCTTTCTCCACGTTGTTCCGGTCTATCAGCACGCTCCGGACGATTTGTGCGTTCATTAGGGTTACGTGGCGGGAATTTTGAACCATTTGGACGTTGTTGTTCACGTTTTTGTTGTTGCTGATTACGTTCTTCTTGAGCACGTTGTTTAGCTAACATTTCTTGTTTTCTTTTTTGTTGGCTATTACGGTTGTTGTACTCTAATAATGAACGAATTTGAGGAACTTCCGATTTCTTTTCCTCTTCTTTTGGTTGTATTTCTTGCTTTATTTCTTCAGCTTTAACTTCTACGGGAGTTTCTTTTGGTTGTTCAATTTCTTTTTTAGGTGCAACTAAAACTGGTTCTTCTTTTTTTACGGGAGTTTCTTCTTTTTTAACTTCTTCATGAGCTGGCTTAGCTTTCTTAATAATAAAAGCTTTAGGCTTCTTTGCTGTTTCATTATTTTTTGCTTTAGAAAAAGATGCTTTAATTTTATCAATTTGAGCTGGTGACAAATTGCTTGAATGTGACTTTACTTTTATATCTAGTTTTTGATCTAGATACTCAATAAAATCTTTATTACTCATGTCATATTCTTTAGCTAGTTCGTAAACTCTTTTATTTTCAACTGTCATTATATTTTCCCGTTTTATTTATACAACCATATAATAGTTGTAACACAATTTAGTTTTTAAGTACAGTAGACAACTCTTCTTTTATACTTTCGGGAAGATTTGACTTTAGAGAACCCTCTATTTTCTTCTTTTTTAAGGCATTTTTAATACATTCTGCATTTTTACATATATACACAGAACGCCCTTGAACATCACCAGCATTGTTAATTTCAACGAAACCCTCTTTTGTTTTTGTTATTCTAATTAAATCTTCTTTTGATTTGTATTCTCTACAAAAGACACATTGTCTTAAAAATTTTCGATTCTGTTTCAAATTCTTAATTCCTTTTTGTCTTCCGCATGAATAATTCTATTATAAACATCTTTTGAGCAAAATTCTTGCAAATAATCCATTAAATTTGTTTTGGCATATGTCAAAGTAGAGGCTGTATTTGTCAATATTATTTTTTCAGAATCCTCACTATGAATAAATTCATCATCTTCAAAGTGTTCTATAACTTCTGATTTATTTACTGCAACAGAATATGAAAACGCATCTTTGAGATGAATATAATCATAATCATCAGCAAGACTACCATTTGCTGCCGAATACAAAACATCTACAATATTTTCTTCTGAAAGAGAAATAAAAGATTGAAAATCATAATATTGAAATCCATTATAGAACTCTAATATTGCAAAAGTATCTTTTACTAATTTTACCTTTAAGCCAATTATACCAGTATATCCACAAGCAAATTTTGAAATATCATCTAACAAAGGATATATTGCTTGCTTTAATATTTTAATAAGTATATTTTCTGTTATCTTATTACTTGGCGATACCGCTATAGAAAAGTTTTCACCAGATGTTCTTTCTATTGATACAAGAGGCAAAGCATTAAAACCGTCAGTTACAAAATAGATATATAAAGGCTCTGTATCCATATAATTTTCGATAACTATTTTTTCATTACCATTTTCAAATACTTTTTGAAGACCCAATTTTGCTTCTGAATATGTTTTACAAATGCTACACTCACGAGCTAAAAGTGTAAAATCATTTTCAATAACAATTGGAAAACGAGAACGGCGAACGTACTCTAAAGCAAGATTCTCTCTATCGAAAATACCAAACTTTGGAGTATTAATTTTCAATTTATACATTATTTTTTTTGCAATACTGTTAAAGAATGTTATTCTTGCAGCTTCTGCAAACGGCGCAAAGATAGGAAATCCTTCCTTTTTAAATATATCTGCAATACCATTAATTATTGAAAGTTGAGAAGTCACAATAGTAAATTCTATCTGATTATATTTTACAAAATCACAGATTGAAGCTACATCGTTTTCTCTAATATTAATAGAAGTATATGATTCATCAACGCAAGGCTCTTCAGTCGTCACATATACATCGTGAGTTGAGTCTTGTATCTTTATATATTTAGCTAATAAAAAAGCATTTAAATCAGAACCAGCAATTAATATTTTCATTACTTACTTAAATCTTTTCTCAATTTCTCAGCACCTTTTAAATATACATGTTTTATCTCTTTTTGTGCAAGCTCTGTATTAACAACAATAAGAATTCTTAAACATTTTTCTAATGAACCAATTATTTTTAACTCTTGAGTACACATCATAGGTACGTATTGCCATTCTTTAAATTCTTCACGTGCAAATTTTGCTGGATATACACAATCAAGGTCATCAGTCATAGTAAAAAGGACATAAGAGATATCTTCTTCTTTATAATTGTTTCTTACTTTCATCTCTGATATAAGTTCGATTGTTGCTGCTTTTACAGCTTCAATAGAATTATTTTCGACTGTTATTGCACCTCTTATTCCTCTTTGCATATTATTCTCCAAACTTCATACCTGCTTTAATTTTTGCACCATTTGCAAAATCATAAGAATTCATAACCCCTTTGCTTTCTGGTTTTACTTTTGTTATCAATAAACATCCATCGCCAGTACAAATTTCAATACCTTGCTTTGTAACACAAGAAACACTTGAACAACAAGAATTTGCCTTATTCTGAGACAACCTTGTTTCTATAATTTTTACCATTTTCCCATCTAAAAATGTATATGCACAAGGAAAATCTACCATAGAACGGACATGATTATGAATTTCTTCAGCTGATTTTGACCAATCAATTAAACCGTCTTGCTTTACAAACTTTTTAGCAATAGTAACACCTTCACTATCTTGTTTTTGTGGTTTTAAAGAACCTTCATACAAGCCTTTTAATGTTGAACAAATCAATGTTGGAGACTTTTCACTAATCGCATCTTTTAATTCAATATTAGTCATGTTTTCAGTAATAACAATTTCTTCAGTTTCACAAATATCACCAGCATCAAGTTCTAAAACTGTGAGCATTGTAGTAATGCCAGTTTTTTTATCCCCATTATAAATACAACGTTGAATAGGGTTTGCACCTCTATATTTAGGTAACAATGAAGCATGTAAGTTTACAGTAGCAAATTTAGGAATATCCAAAACTTCTTGTGACAATATTTGCCCAAACGCAAAAGTAACAAAGAAATCAGGCTTCAATTCTTTTAATGTTTTTAAAAGTTCTTCATCTACTCTAATCTTTTCTGTTTGATAACAAGGAATATTATTATCCAACGCAAAAACTTTAACCGGTGGTGGAGTCAGTTTATTCCCTCTACCTTTTGGTCTATCTGGTTGGGTTACAACAGCCAAAACATTTACATCTTTATTGTTGAATAACTCTTCTAAACTTTTAACAGCAATATCTGGTGTTGCCATATAAACAACATTAATCAACTACTTTTCCTCCTCTTTTGGTTGAGGATTTTTTTGTATTTCTTCTTCCAATTCTTTTTCCTCTAAAAGATATTTAGCATCAACTGGAGGAAGCCCTTTCTCTGTCAATATTTTATCAGCTTCAAAACGGTTACGACAATGGTCGATAAACAAAATGCCGTCTAAATGGTCGTACTCGTGCTGAATTGCTCTAGCCAATAATGAACCATCTGTAACTTCAAGAACAAAAGGCTTACCTTTTTCATTTAAAGCTTTAACTTTTACTGATTTATATCTTCTAACTTCTGTATATGCTTCTGGAAAACTAATACAACCCTCGTTAGAAACAATCGCCCCCTCTTTCTTTATAATTTTGGGATTAATAAAAGTTATAGGACACATTGTTTTAGGGTCAGTACCAACATCAATAACAAAAACTCTTAAATTTTCACCAATCTGAGGTGCTGCAAGCCCAACACCATTTGTAGCATACATAGTATCATACAAGTCTTCAATTAATGCTTGTATTTTCTTTGAAATTTTATGTACTTCTTTTGATTTTTCTCTTAAAGACGGGGTTCCATACTTCAATACTTTTCTTACTGTCATTGTTTATTTTCCTTCACCGATTTTTGCGTGTCTGTTTAATATAATCATCACTACTGATATTATAACAGCATATATAAAATATTTTGTTGTATCTGAAGCAGCAATATAAGTTGCTATTGCACCCATTATTATTGAGAATACAACTAAAATTAACACTGCCTTATTTTGAGATAATCCTAATTTTAAAAGTTTATGATGAATATGTTCTGCATCAGCCACAAAAGGAGATGTACCCTTTAAAATTCTTCTAACTGAAGAAAATGTAATATCTAAAATAGGCACCGCTAAAACCAAAAGTGGAACATACATTGTAATATCATTTGATTTCATTTGATACATTACGGAGAGTGTTGCAAGTAAAAAGCCAGCAAACAAAGCACCAGAATCCCCCATAAAAATTTTAGCTGGATGAAAATTATAAGTTAAAAACCCCAGCATTGAACCTGCTAAAATAAATGCGACCAAAGGACTTACAACATCTGAAGGAGCAAGTGCAATCGAAATCAATCCTAACGTAACAGAACTAATTGTAATAACAGAACCTGCTAAACCATCAACACCATCTATAAAATTAACAGCATTGCTGATACCGACAATCCAAGCAACAGTACCCAGATAAGAAAGAATTGGATGTACATCAACCATTCCAATAAAAGGAATAAACAAGGTAGTTATTTTTACACCTAAAAAATAAACAATTGATGCTATTGTTAACTGAATAACAAATTTAAATTTTGCAGCTAAGCAATAAATATCATCAACCAAACCCAATAAAAACATTAAAGAACTACCAACCAATAAGCCAGAAAGCAAAGAACGGTGTGGATAATAACTCAAAATGATTAAGGCTAAAAAGGATAATACTGTACATACCCAAATAGAGACCCCACCTAAACGTGGAATAGGATGAGAGTGTATTTTTCTCTCATCCGGAACATCTACTAATCCTTTTTTTTCTGAAAAGCTTATTATTAAAGGAACTATAAATAATCCTAAAATAAATGCAATAACAGTACCTATTATATTCGCCTCAGATAATTGCAAAACAGTCATAATTAATCCTTATATAGTGGGTATTTTTCGCAAAGTTTCAAAGAACGAGCTCTTAATTCTTTAACTTTTGCTTCATCTTTAGTTTCAGAAATTTTTACAGCTTCAGCAATAATTTTACCAACTTCAACCATATCTTCTTCTTTAAAACCTCTAGTTGTCATTGCAGGAGAACCTAACCTTACACCACTTGTAACAAATGGACTTTGAGGGTCATTTGGAACTGTATTCTTATTAGCTGTAATTCCAACTAACTCAAGCATATTTGCAATATCTTTACCAGTTTTACCAGTTTTTCTTAAATCTAATGTCATTAAGTGATTATCAGTACCATTACCAACAATATCAAGACCTTCATCCATTAATGATTTAGCTAAAGCTTTTGCATTTAAAACAACTTGTTTAGAATATGCCTTAAATTCATCAGATAAAGCTTCTTTTAATGCGATAGCTTTACCAGCAATGATATGTTCTAAAGGTCCACCTTGAACACCAGGGAATACAGCTTTATCAATACCAAGTGCGTGTTCTTGTTTGCACATAATAATACCACCTCTTGGACCTCTTAATGTTTTGTGAGTTGTTGTTGTTACAAAATCAGCATATGGGAATGGACTTGGATGCTCACCTGTTGCAACTAGAGCAGCAATATGAGCAATATCTGCTAATAATAAAGCACCAACTTCATCTGCAATTTCACGGAATTTTTTAAAATCAATAATTCTAGAATATGCACTTGCACCACAAATAATCAATTTTGGTTTATGTTTAAGAGCCATTTCTCTTACATTATTGTAGTCAATTTCACCCTCGTCATTAATTCCATATGAAACAATGTTGAAGTATAAACCAGAGAAGTTTACTGGGGAACCATGTGATAAATGACCACCATTAGATAAATCCATACCCATTACAGTATCACCAGGTTTTACAGCATATAAAAATACAGCCATATTTGCTTGTGCGCCACTGTGTGGTTGAACGTTAGCATGCTCAGCTCCAAACAACTTTTTAGCTCTTTCTTGAGCTAATTCTTCAATTTTATCTACATTTTCACAACCATTATAAAATCTTTTATATGGTTTACCTTCTGCATATTTATTTGTTAAAACACTACCACAAGCAGCCATAACAGCTGGTGAAGTAAAGTTTTCACTTGCGATTAATTCAATAGTTGTTTGCTGTCTTTTTAATTCTTCTTCAATTAATTCAGCAACTTCTAAATCAGTTTTTCTAATTAAATCTAACTCCATGTCAAACCCCGTTCAATCTCTCTAATCTACTTGAGACTATTTTAATACACTTTACTTGTAAATAAAAGTATATTAATTACAAAAAGTATTTGATATTTTTTTACTCTTCCGTAAAATTATATAAGGAGAGTAGATTTTGGCAAATTACTACAATAAAGATTTATATAAAATCTTAAATTTAAACTTTGACGCTACATTAGACGAAATAAAACAATCTTACAGAAAACTTGTAAGAGAATATCATCCTGACGTAGCTGGAGAAAATGCGGATATTAATAAGTTTAAAGAAATTCAAGAAGCATACGAAGTTCTAACAAATGAAGAAAACAGGAAAAAATACGATGTTCTTCACGGTTTCTATAGAGAAAAAATAAGAAAACAAGAAGAATCGGTTAGAAAAAACAAGTATGAAGAATACATAAAAAAAGCAAAAATAAATGCCAACACTCAAGAAAATTTTACAAAATCTATTAACTCTGCTTTAGATAACTTATTTCATTCAGGAAAAGGTTCAAGCAAAACTACAGAGCCCAAAAGAATTATTCACGGTCAAGATATTAATATAAATATTTCTATTTCTTGTTTCGAAGCACTAAATGGAACAAACAGAAAGGTGAATATTTTACATACACAACCTTGCCCAAACTGTGAAGGGAGAAAATTTATAAATGGTTCCCAATGTTCTATGTGCAATGGTTCTGGTCAACTTTCTCTACAAAAAAAGATAAACGTAAAAATTCCAAAAGGAGTTTCTCAAGGCTCAAAAGTTAGAATAAAAAAAGAAGGTAACAAAGGACTTAATGGAGGAAAAGACGGCGACTTATACTTAATTGTAGATATCGAAAAAAATCCATATTTTAATATAGAAGGTAATGATATTCTTTGTAATCTTCCAATAACGCCTTTTGAAGCCGTTCTTGGTGCAGAAGTTTCAATTCCAGTATTTGGTGAAAAAATAACTGTTAAAATTCCATCTATGACTTCTTCTGGTCAAAAACTAAAATTATCTGGTCTTGGAATTGAAAATAACAACAAAACAAAAAAGGGTGATATGATTATTACAGTTCAAATCAAATTACCAGAAAAGCTTTCTGAAAAAGAAAAAGCGTTATATAATCAATTGAAAGAACTTTCAAAATACAATATTAGAAAAGACTTAAACAATGCAAAGTAAAGTACAAATAAAAGAAATTTTTGAATCAATACAAGGCGAAGGACCTTGTGTTGGTATTAACCAACTTTTTATAAGATTTTCTAAATGTAACTTAAATTGTAACTACTGTGATACAGACTTTAGAAATGATTTAAAAGAATATTCGGTTGATGAACTTATAGAAGAAGTTAACAGACATAACAATATTCATTCTATTAGTTTAACTGGCGGTGAACCACTTTGTGATACTGATTTCTTGTATGAATTTCTACAAAAAACTAATAAAAAAATCTATTTAGAAACTAATGGCACTCTATATGAACAATTATCTCTAATCATCCAGTACATAGACATTGTTTCTATGGATATCAAACTGCCATCAATGAGCAATGGCTTTGACCATTTCTTTGCGCACGAACAATTTATTAAAATCGCAAAAAATACAAAGGAAATATTTGCAAAAGTTGTATTTGATACAAATATAACTGATGATGAAATTTTAAAAACAGCTGAATTGGCTCAAAAATATAATATTTTACTTGTACTTCAACCTAAAATGGATGGTAACAATCTAAACCTTTCAACAGAATTTATAAATGAAGTATATTACAAATTTGTTTCTATATATGACTATGTGAGACTTATTCCTCAAGTTCACAAGTTTTTGAATGTAAGATAATCTTCAAAATAAATTTGTTTTTGTTAAAATAGTCTTAGAGGAAAACAGACTATGCTATTAGAATTTTTATACTCAAAAATACACAGAGCAACAGTTACGGATGCAAACCTTAACTATGTAGGCTCAATTACTGTTGACCAAGATATTTTAGATAAAGCAAACCTTTCAGAAGGTCAAAAGGTAGATATTTTAAACATTAATAACGGCGAAAGATTTCAAACATATATTCTATCTGGCAAACGTGGAAATAAAGATTTTTGTCTAAATGGTGCCGCAGCTAGAAAAGCACAAGTTGGTGACAAAATTATTATTTGTTCTTATGCACTTATGACTCCAGAAGAAGCAAAAACTTTTAAACCAACAGTAGTTCAAATTGACGATAACAATAACATTTGTTAAAATATATTAAACTTTTTTTATTGAAGCTAAAGTTAATCTATTAAGTGTCGAAAAAGACATTTATAAACACGGTTAGTAGAGGAGTTTAGTATGACGGTAATAGATGATGTACAATTTTTGGCTAAAAACTATTGTTCAAAAACAACTTATGCAGTAGAAAATCCAAACAGCAAATTGTTAAAAATTAAGTCTAATAATGACGGTAATGTGGTTGAAGAAAGCTATGCAGATAATACAAAAATAGTTTTGGAATACGATAAAAACAGCAATATTGTTTTAGAAACTTGGTATAACGCTCAAAACACGATTGTTTATTGCGAAAAACATCAATATGATTTTGATGAAAATGGAAAACTTAAAGCTAGTTATTTTGCAAAATTTGAAGGTTCTCAAACAAACAACAACTGGCAAGTAATTGAACAATTTGATGAAGACGGCAACTTAATTAGCGTAAAAAAAGACTATGAAGGCGACGGTAATATTGACTTTGTAGAAGAATATGACCACGTACTTGCAAGCAGAACCAAAACCATTTATAACGCACAAGGTAAAATCATTAACATTCAACAATATGAATATGATTTTGAAGGCAACTTAATGAGTGTAACTTTCGATAAAGACGGTGACGGTACAATAGAATACGAACAAAAATATCAATAGATATAGATAAAAAGGTGAAACTATATGTTTCACCTTTTAACTATTTTTCAAAAATTTCTGAACTCTTGTATTCATTGATTCTTCTTTTATTTTCCAATTACCATTACAATCTTTGCCAACTATAAAATATGCAGGTATCTTATAATCACTTGTTGAGGGCATCCTCATAGCAACGATTTTATAATCTTCACCATGAGGAAATATCCTTACATTAAAATACTTATTTTTATATTTTCTTAGCTTTGCCAGTTTGCTAGTTTTCTTTGCTTCACTTTTGTATCTTTCAAGTGGAATATTTACAGCTTGCTCTGTACCGTCTGGTTTTTCAACAACTCTAATTATCTTTGCATTATTGGTATAATAATCAAAATAATCACAACTGTAATTATTTGCAGCACTTACATATTCATTAAAAAAACATTGGATATCCCTTATTTCATCAGCAAAAGAACGCATATTTATACACAAAAATAAAATAAACACATATAATAAAATTTTCATATAGTCTCCCAAATAAAAAGTAGTAATCTCTCAAATGAAAGATTACTACTATTTTTTATTCAACTATGAATTTATTCAATTGTATAGTCGGTTAATTCAGGAGCACCAAACATGCCTTCGATTTCTTCTAAGATAGCAGAAGGTTTTCTTACATTATTCTTTTCTGCTGCACGTCTTTGAGCTTCTCTGTCTTTTTCTTCTGAAGCATTTGTTAAATGGTAGAAACCAGTACCAGCAGGGATTAATCTACCGATAATTACGTTTTCTTTTAAACCTCTTAACAAGTCACGTTTACCTTCAACTGCTGCTTCTGTAAGAATTCTAGTTGTTTCTTGGAATGAAGCTGCTGAAATAAAGCTTTCAGTGTTCAAGCTTGCTTTTGTGATACCAAGAAGAACTGCTTCATAAGTAGCTTCCTGTCCACCAGCTGCTTTAACAGCCTCGTTTTCTTGTTCAACTAATTTGAATTCTAAGAATTCACCTGGAAGAAGTTTTGTATCACCAGATTCAAGAATTTTTACTTTCTTAGTCATTTGACGAACAATAACTTCAACGTGTTTATCAGCAATTTCTACGCCTTGTGAACGGTAGACTCTTTGTACTTCGTCTACTAAGTATTGTTGAGCTGCTTCAACACCATTCAATCTAATAACGTCGTGTGGGTTAAGTGGACCACCAGTTAATGCTTGACCAGCTTTAATTTCTTGACCGTTAGCAACAATGATATTTGAATCAATTGTATATTTAACTTCTTGTCTACCTAATTCACCGTTTAAGTATAAACGTGGAACGTCATCTTCGATTTCGATTTCAGCTGTACCAGAGTATTCTGCAACTACTGCTGAATCTTTTGGTTTTCTTGCTTCAAGTAACTCTTCAACACGAGGTAAACCTTGAACGATGTCACCAGTTTTTTGTCTTTCGAATACTAATGTAGCAATCATATCACCACGGTTTACTAATGAACCATTAGTTACTTGCAACATAGTACCTGGGCTGATTAAGTATGGACGACCATTTCTTATTACGATTTCATTTTTAGAAACAGAAACAACCTTACCGGAAGTTGGAGCAATATCGCCACCTTCAGTAATTTGCTGTTCTAGTCTAACAAAATCACCCTTCTTAACTAGACTTGCAGAAGAAACTTTGACTGATGATTCATGACCAGAGCAGTTTACAAGCAATCTTCTTGAGTCACCTTGTTTATCATTAATAGCTGCAACACCATCATTTACTGCCAATACTTCAGTTTTTGCAATAGGTGTTTTTGGCTTAATAACTTCGCCATTATCAACAAGAAGCTCTGTTTGAAGAGATTCGTTGACTTTAGAATTACCTTCAAGTTCACGAAGAACAATCAATGTTTCTAATACAACAATCTTCAAAT
>JAFTSM010000045.1 GCA_017467305.1 Candidatus Gastranaerophilales bacterium | reverse complement strand
TTGTTGTAGGAACGATGTTTAAAGCACCATCTCTAGCACGACGTGGGTCTTTGTGACCAGCGTATAAAATTCTTTGGTCACCTGTGTATGAGTGAACTGTTGTCATTAAGCCTTTAACGATACCAAATTTTTCTGATACAACTTTAGCAACTGGAGCTAAACAGTTAGTTGTACAAGAAGCCATAGAAATTACGTTATGTTTTGTTGTATCGTATTCTTTATCATTTACACCTAAAACGATTGTTAAGTCTTCGTTTTTAGCAGGAGCTGAAATAATAACTTTTTTAGCACCAGCTGTGATGTGTGCTTTTGCCTTTTCAGCATCTGTATAGAAACCAGTTGATTCTACAACTACGTCTACGTTTAATTCTTTCCATGGAAGTTGTGCTGGGTCTTTTTCAGCATAGAATTTAATTTTTTTGCCGTTGATTACTAAGCCGTCTTCAACAACTTCAACTGTACCGTCAAATTTACCCATAACTGAGTCATATTTGAAAACGTGTGCAGCATTTGCAGGTGTTAAACCTGGGTCGTTAATAGCAACATAATTAATTTTTTCAAAGATACCTTCTCTGATAGCTGCTCTTAAAGTGTTTCTTCCGATTCTACCGAATCCGTTAATTGCAACATTTACCATAGTTTTTTGAACTCCTTCTAATTACCTACCATGATTATGTGTCATGAGTTATTTATAAATTAAACATAACCGAAATTCAAGTAAAAAATTTTTCATTTTTTTGCTATAATAATGGAGAAATCAAATAGAAATAGGGATATATGGCTAGTAAATTTTCAACAAGAACTCCAAAAGAGTACAATACATTCAGAACTGTATTTCAGTATATTGCTTGTAACTGGGTAATAATTAACATTCTGCGTTCAAAATACAATGTACTAAAGCCACAAGGGCTTGAAAATATTGATAGAACTAAAAAATATGTTATAGCAAGTAATCACGTAACGGGTTTTGACCCATTTTCTGTTGCAGCAAATTTAAAAATGACTATAGCTTACATGGCAAAAGTTCAATTATTTGAAACATTCTGGTCAATGGTACTAATGGATTGGTGTGGTGCTTTTGCTGTTGATAGAGATAAAGTTGATGTTTCAACAATTAAAACTGCTTTATCAATCAAGAAAACAAAGTGGCATTTAGGAATATTTCCACAAGGTACAAGAAGACAAGACGGAAAACTTGGTGATTTTACAAAAGGTTTTGCTTCCATGGCAAAAAAAATGGATGCTGATATTCTTCCTGTTGGAATTATGGTTAAAGAAAATCCAAACTCGAAAAAGAAAGATATTCAATTTAGAGTCGCAGAACCGATTTCTTGCAAACTTCCTGTTGACGATATTGCAGAAAATTGGGCAAAAACAGTTAGTAAACTAGCAGAATTGGAATACATTCCTGCAACTTAGTAGAGAGATTAGAAATATGGCTGAAAAACAAAAGAAAAACTATACCAAAAGAGATGTATCAGACTTTACAGAAAACAAATACAAATTCCAATTATTTTCACGCTTTGTTGTATTAAAATTAGTTCTTCCTATTTTCTATAAGATTGAATACATAGGTAGAGAAAACATTCCAACGGATAGAAATTTTATTGTTGCCGGCAACCATATTTCATATTTTGACCCAGTCCTTGCTGGGGAAGTTGTTAATCAGCCAATTGCTTATATGGGGAAAATAGAACTATTTGAAAAACCAATAATGGCGGCTATTTGCGATGGACTTGGTTGCTTTGCTGTTAACAGAGAAAAACTCGAAGTATCAACAATTAAAACGGCTTTAAATATATTTAAAACAGACCGTTGGAGATTAGGAATTTTTCCACAAGGTGGTATTCGCAGAAATAGAAAAATTGAAAAAATTAACAAGGGTTTTGCTGCTATTGCAAAACAAATGAAAACTGATATTCTACCTCTTGGCATTGTAGGCTGTGAAGAGTATAATTGGAATCCGTTTAAGCGTAAGCATATAAAAGCAATGTTAGGTGAACCAATTTCATACAATCAAGAACTAGATGCAATTTTTGATGAATGGGGAGAAAAAGTAGCACAATTAACTGGATATGAATATATAAAAGACGAAGAACAAGAAACAAAAAAAGAACAACCTAGTGCACTAGCTTCTAACTAATTATTATTATTTATTCCTATATCTGATGCTAATTGTTTTATCACATTATCTGGAACATAGATATTGTAAACAGTATTTCTTATTAACTCGAATGGATTAATAATTAAGCATATTTCACCAGTTGATAATGTAGTAAACCCACTAATATTCTTTATTTTTAATATAGGTGGAATTAATTTCTTTTGGAATACCTCTTGGTCACCCAATAATTTATCAACAACAAATGCAACTTGTTTTTCCTGGTTTTGAATAATAATAACAGTAAAAATCTTATTGTTTATATTTGATTCTGTTTCTCCCAAAATTTCAGAAAGAGAATAAACCGGTATTGAGTGTTCTTCATAAATTATGCAATATTGACCATTTTGTTTGAAGAATTCTTCACGCTTAACTTGTTTTACAAATTTAACGCTTGATACTGGGATTGCATACTTTTGATTATTTACTAAAAGTACAAAAGTTTTAATTGTAGACATAGATAATGGTAATCTAATTGTTACTTTGCAGCCTTTGCCTAAGATAGAATCAATTAAAATATCACCATTTAAATTTGTTATTTTAGTTTTTACAACATCTAATCCAATACCACGACCAGAAATTTCCGTAACAGAATCTTCTGTTGAAAAACCTGGCAAGAACAATAATTTCATTAATTGTTCACTATTCATATTTGATATTTCTTCGTGAGTCAAAAGACCTTTTCCAAGCGCAATATCTTTAACTTTTTCTAAATCAACGCCATAACCATCATCTTCAATAGAAATAATTACATTATTTTCTGCTTGTTTTGCTGATAGTCGAATGACACCAGTTTCTGATTTTCCATTTTTAACTCTATCTTCAGAATGTTCAATACCGTGAGAAACTGAGTTTCTTAAAATATGGATTAAAGGCATTTTAATTTCTTCAATAATTTTTTTATCAACAGTTGTATCACTACCTGTCACAATAAATTCAATTTTTTTATCATTTTCTTTAGCAATATCTCTTATCATTCTTGGGAAAGAATGGAAGATAGTTGCTAATGGTAATACCCTTATACCTTTTGCTATAGTTTCAATTTCTACTGCTGTTTGATGAAGTTTATTATCATCCTCAGAAATTATATTGTACAAATTACTAAAATCATTATTAATATCGGTTATTATATCTGCGTTTGTATTAAAAAAGTCTTGAGCTCTTTTATAAAAAGCCAATGTACTTTCATCCATATCTGGACCAAAAAATCCTTTCTTCTCCAAATATTTTAAATAATTTATTATTTTTTTACTTACACCATACCATTTGATTAATTTTGTATTGATTTTTGATAATTCAACAATATGTTCACGAGTTTTTATACCATTGATTAAAAGCTCACCAGTTTGTGATATTAGGTTATCTAGCTTTGATGTATCTACACGCAATGTTTTTATTTCTTGTAAATCAAAAGATTTTAAGTTCTTTTTTATATTTGAAAAATCTTCTTGAGGAAGAACATTTGTATTGTCTTTTACATCTAAATTTGCACTTGGTTGAATATCTGCAATATTAAACATATCTTCAACTACACTTAGGCGTTGAATTAAGAAATTAAGATTGTTTAAATTTTCCTCTTTTTCTTTCATCGAAATTCTTTTTGCAAGATAAATACATTGAAGAATAACCATGTAACAATCGTTATCAATAATAATTTCCTTCTTTACAAATAAATCTAGAATATTTACTGTTTTCTTTAATATAAGTGTAATTCTTTGATCATCAGTTTGTATAACTATATTTTTTAGTATTTCAATAACTTCTTTTACAAAATCCTTTTCGTATTTTATTTTTTGCAAATTAGAAAGTATGTAATCAAACTCTTTATCTTCTCCAGATTTTTTAGGTTTTTCTTCAATTTGTGGAAATTTTTTTTGAGATGTTTGTTTTTTTTCTTCTGGTTTCACTTTAAGTGTAATATTTCGTTCTTTATATAAAGAGAAAATAGTACTTTTAAGTTCAGTTATTTTTTCTTTTAATTCTGATAGGGAAGGTTTTGTATCGGTATTTTCTCCAATAAGAGAAACTAGATTAGATAAAGTCTCTTTTATAGAAAGATAATCTGTTTTATTAAAAATATCATATAATGATTTTAAATTTTCTAAAATCACAGAATATATTTCATCAGACTCGTCATCTGAATTGTCTTTATCCAGAACAAATATTAATTCTAAAATTAGTGCATTTATATCTACGTGTTTCGAAGCAAGAAATGAATCTTGTCCTTCTATATTTTTTTTAAGTGCACTAAGGATATTGCCATCTTGAACAAAGTTTTCCAAAACACTGATGAAAGTTAAAACTTTTTCATCAGAATAATTAGATTTTAAGTTAACACACTTATCAATTAGTACACCAAGAAAGTCACAAACTTCATATATAATTTGAAAAGAATCAACATTAATTTCAATATCATCTTGTTTCCAATAAGAAAGAATATCCTCTAACTTGTGTGCAATATCTTGAATACTATTAAAGCCAATCATCCTAGAAGCACCTTTTAATGAGTGAGCTAGTTGGAATAATTTTTTTAAAGGAGCTTTATCTTTTTGATTTTTTTCCAGCTCTAAAAAAACATCATTAAATTCTTGAAGGATTTCTTCACTTTCAACTTTATATATATTTAAAATTTCATTTAATTCATCTGGGTTGTATTGCATTTGATACCTTATTAGTTAGCAATATTATCTTTAATATTTGTTGAAATTTCAGAGAAGGCTCTAATATTTTCAATATTTTCTTCAAGTGTATTAAGGGTTTCTGTAATACTTTTTTGCATATTATCAATAACATCTAAAACATCATTTGTAATTGATTGTTGTTCTATTGAAGATGTTATAACATCACTTAAATCCATACCTAATTCTTTAATATTGGATAATAAAGAATTCATATTTGTATTAATATCGTTTGCAAATCTAACACCAAGTTCGATTTCCTTAGCACCGTCTTCAGTTGCCATAATAGTAGAAGAAGTTGTTTGTTCGATTTCTGCAACTAGGGTTGTAATTTTTGTTGTTGCTTGTTTTGATTCATCAGCAAGCTTTCTAATTTCACCAGCAACAACAGCAAACCCCTTACCATATTCTCCAGCTCTCGCAGCTTCTACAGCAGCATTTAATGCCAACATGTTTGTTTGCTCAGATATGTTTTCTACTATATTAACTGTTGAACCAATTTGTTTAATATAATCAGTTAGCTCAATAATCAATTCAGCAATAGATTGAACTTTATGTTTTAAATTTTGCATTGTAGAGATATTTTCGGATATTGATTTAACTTCTCTACCAGAGTAATCATAAGTTTCTTGAACTTTTGCAGAAATACCTTGAGTTTTTTCTTTTGTTCTAATTGCACTATTTTTGAATACCTTTGTTGTTTGTACAACTTGGTTTAACATTTCTGTATATCTGTGAGTTAATTGACGTTGTTTTTCACTTAATTGAAGAACCTTTACTGAAATTTTCTGGAACTCTTTTAATTCATTATCAATTAATTTATCAATTGATAAAAGAAGTTCATTTTTAGATATTTGATACTGTGCAAAATAGAATAATAAAACAGCAACGGTTGAGCCAACCATAGTAGGTTTATTTTCAACAAACATAATAATTGCAACAATCAAAATAGTTACAACACCAAGAATTACGGTATCTTTTATGTTCTTTTTTGATAATCTATTAACGATACTTATATCTCTACCTGCCATTTTTTACTCCTTTAAATATGCACAATGCAATAAATACTTATTAAATTATAGTCCATTTCTTGGATTTTATAATCATTAATATATAGTATAATCATTATAAAGGTTTAATGAAAAATGAACAACTACGCACTAACATCAACAACAAATATTAGAAACTCTAATGATTATTATATTGTTTTTTATTTGAATGAAAAACAATATGCAATAAATATTAAAAATGTATTAGAAGTAATAAATATTCCAGAAATTGAAATACCAATAGTTGCACCAGAAAGTATTATTGGTATGTTTAATTATAATGGTCAAATGATTAAAACTGTGGATATTTGTCCATACCTTGGTTTTGAAACATCAAATTTCACAATAAATCATCAGTTGATTATTACTGTGATTGAAGATTCTTGCTTCGCTATCCATACTGAAAAAATTATAAATATTCTTCAATTAGAAGCTGAAAATATACAAGATTTACCATTCAATATAGAAGATTCAATCCTAAATAAAGTCTATAAATCAGATGATTCTGCAATAAATATTATAGATATTCAAACTTTAAATAGATTACTATCTAGAGAACATCAAAAAGAAGGAAAAATAAATTATTCAAATTTATTTCCAAGTGATGATAAATCAAAGCAAATTTTAAGTATAAGAGCACAACAAAATAAAAAAGTTCAAGAAGTTTTTTCATTCCCATTTGATTTGAATACTGTTAATCAGTATATTTTATTCACTCTTGATAAGAATAATTATTATCTTGATTTGAAATATATTAAAGAATTTACATCTTTGAAAAGATTAAATATTACAAAACTACCCTATACAAAAGAATATATAAAAGGAATAGTTAATCTTAAAGGTGATTTTCTAGTTGTAATAGATTTAAAAAAATTCTTAAATAATGAAGCAATTAACAGCATAGAACCAACAAAATTAATTGTTGTTGAGGGAAAAAACTTTAAAGTCGCTTTTGTTGTTGATGATATTAAATATATTAAAGATTTGAAAAATATACAGAGAACAAATATGTACTCAACAAATTCAAAATACATTTATTCAGAATTTATAGAAGAGGGCGAATTATACAGTATTCTTAACTTTGAAAAAATTATAAATGATGAAAAAATATATATTAATATCAATTAAAACATACATATGACGCAATTTTAGTTATTTTTATGTTTTATAAATGTATGAAAAATAATTATATAAAACCAAATAATAGAGAATTTATAAAAATAAATAAAGAAAGTCAGCAGATTGAAACTTGGTGTTTATCAAGAGATTTTGATGCTTATAAACGTTATACAAAAAATGGCTATTTTGAAGCTATTAATAATGCTTTAAGGGCAGGAATTACTAATGATGTTTTCGTTTTAAATGATATCCAAGCATTAGATAGATTATTTGAAAAAATTCCTACTCGAGTTATTCCCAAAACAGATATTACAGTATACCGAGGGGCATTTCTAACAAATGAATTAAAAGATATTTTACAAGGAAAATCTAAAACAGATACTTTTATTGATAAGGCATTTGTTTCAACATCAAAAAGTAAACAAGTAGCAAAACAATTTGCTAATAATGAAGATAAAATACTTTTACAAATAACTATACCTAAAGGTTCAAAAATTATTGATGATGAAAAACTACCTTCTTATACATCTTCAATAATGGAAGGGGAACAAGAAGTTCTATTACCGAGAAATGCACAATTTAAAGTGTTATCATACGATGAAAAAAGTAAAATTGTAAATGTTTTGTACATGGGGCAAAAACGCCCACTAGAAATGCCAGATGTATTTGAATATTCTGGACGAGATATTCTTTCTGATTTAAATAAAAATTCCTTGTTGATAGAAAAAACACCTCTATACAACAAAGAACTTAAAAATAAAATTTAATTACACGTGTTTTAGCAGTGTTTCTATTGTAGAAGAACAGTGTTCTGCCATTTCTGTTTCAACAAATTCGTGATCAGTTGCAGCAGTGTCATCTGCTAGGTCTGATATTGCTCTTATAATTACACAAGGAACATTATTTGCGTTTGAAGTTTGTGCAATTGCAGCACCTTCCATTTCAACGGCAATAGCATTGAATGTATCACGTATTTGTAATTTCTTTTCCATAGAAGATACAAAACTATCACCAGTTGCAATCAAACCTTTGTGATATTTTAAATCTGGTGCTGCTTCTTTTACCGCTTTTTCAAATTCTTCGACCAATTTTTCATCAGAATAAAATTTAGTAGGTTTATCTTTATCAACACCAGTACACATATAACCAAGTGCATAACCAATAGCTGTTACATCAAAATCATATTGAACAAATTCTGTACCGATAACGATATCACCAACGTGAAGACCTTTGCCAAGTCCGCCACCAATACCAGTATTAATAATATAATCTGGAGAAAATTTATCAATAATATATTGAGTACAAATAGCAGCATTTACTTTGCCAACGCCACTTTGAACCAATACTACATTTTTTCCGTGAAGCTCACCAGTATAAAAAACTTTTGCGCCAGATTTAATTTCTTTTAAGTTTTGGAGTTTTGATTTTAATTTATTAACTTCGCACTCCATTGCACCAATGATACCAAAAGTTAGTTTATTTTGCATAAGTCATCTTCTCCACTGTCCAATTTCTTAATACTTCACTCATATCAATCGCAATATTTTTTGCACCTTGTAAATCATGTTCTAGGTAATTTCCACATTCTTCTTTTTTAGTACCTGGAATTTCATCATCAAAATTTTTAACAAATTCAAAACAATCTTGTAAAAGTTTAAGTGATTGTTCGTGTGTAATTGAGTCTCGAACTAAGAAATAAAAACCAGTTCTACACCCCATTGGTCCAATGTAAATAACATTAGAAGCTAGTTCTGTGTTTCTAGCGTATGTAGCAAACAAATGTTCAAAAGTGTGCATTGCGGCATTTTCTAAAAAATCATTGTTATTTGGCTTTTTCATCCTTATATCATAAGTAACGATATCGCCATCAATCCTAGAAATATACATACCTTTTTCTAAAGTATCGTGGTTAACTATAAAACTGGCAATCTTTTTCATTTCATTCTCCCTCACATCATCATTATACGAGAAAGGATTAATTAAAAAAACTTTTTAATTTTCGATTTTACATAAATAATGTTATGAGTATGTCTTTGCGAGCGATAGCGTGGCAAACCAGAGTATTAAAATAATAAAAAACAAAATAAGTGTGATTTGAATGACTTGAAATAATAATTTAATTTTCTTTAGTGAAGTAAACATCACG
>JAFTSM010000044.1 GCA_017467305.1 Candidatus Gastranaerophilales bacterium | reverse complement strand
CAAGCTTCCGCATACAAGCTCACACAAAATTTTAAGATGCTGAAACTAGTTCAGCATGACAAAATTTTGGTTCGTTTTGTATCGTATGCTACGCATACTCAAACAGGTCCTCGCCTGCAATTTCTTCGCTAATATGTTCTTACTATCCTTCGCTATGGATTTCTAATTTTATTTTATTCAATTATTCTTTTTTTTGTATGCAAAGGAAATAAAAATAAAGTCCATTTTGGAGCGGATTGCAAGCAGAAGCTATAGGGCTTGTGATGAACAAGACCGAAGCCATTTATCGCGAGTAACCAAGCAGGATAGTAATAACATCTTATTGAAGAAACAACGAGACACGCACTGTTTGAACGAAGTGAGTTTGCGTGTCTATACTGAAATTGATGTTATCTATCCGTAGCATCAGAACGCTATTTCTATTTCATTTGATATAAATTGATAGGTATCAATAACATTATTTATGTAAAACACATTTTGTAAAACTAACAGCATATTGTATAATTGATAACATAGATAAAAAGGAGTTTACATATGGCAAAAGATTGCAGTTTTGATATCGTTTCTGAATTCGACAAACAAGAACTTGTTAACGCTGTTGACCAAGTTAAAAGAGAACTTACAACTCGTTTTGATTTAAAGGGTTCTAATTCAGATGTAAATTTAGATGCTGATAAATCAATTACTATTACAACCAACGATGAAATGAAACTAAGAAATATTTTAGATATTTTACAATCCAAAATGATTAAACGTGGATTAAGCATTAAAATATTAGATGCTCAAACAGTAGAAAATGCTCTAGGTGGCAATGTTCGTCAAGTATTTAACCTTAAAAAAGGCTTAACTCAAGAACTTGCAAAGAAAATTGTTGCAGATATCAAAAATACAAAATTAAAAGTTCAAGCATCAATTCAAGGTGAACAAGTTAGAGTATCAGGTAAAGATAAAGACGACCTACAAGCTGTTATTAAAATGCTTAGAGGAAATGAAGATAACTACGATGTTCCTCTTCAATTCCAAAACTACAGATAAAATGAACTTTTTATTAAATCTCTCGTTCTAAATAATATGTTTTCTACGAAAGGTTCTCATGGATAAAAATTTTCTATACATTATTACTGTAGTTGCATTTGTTCTATTAGGGGCAAATGCAACTTTTGCAAGTACAGATGATGACGGTTTTCAAATACAAAGTTTAAATGTTGATAACACAATAGAAGATAATAATTCATCAATAATAAATATGAAAACAGAAAAGTTTCCTCAAGAACAAAAAACAGAAGCAAATATGCATCAACCTCAACAAGTGTATGTACAACCAATACAATACGTGTATCCACAAAATTATGTACAATACAGAAAAGTAATTGGTCCATACTATAGTACAGGATTTTATGGTGGCAACAATTTTAACTATAAAGGCTTTGGATACAATTATAACGGTCACGGCTACAACTATGGGTACTCCGTTACAAATAAAAGACCAATTTTTGTATCACCTCCACCGCCACCACCTCAAAATATAAGACCACCTATGCACAACCATTTTAATGGAACTGAAAACCATATTCATAACCATCCACAGCATAAATTTTAGATAAAAAAAGAGAACTCTTTTCAGAGCTCTCTTTTTTATTTAATACAAGAATTAGTATCTGTAATGAGCAAATGCTTTGTTAGCTTCAGCCATTTTGTGAGTATCTTCACGTTTTTTGCAAGCTGCACCAACACCATTTGAAGCATCCATTAATTCGTTAGTTAGTTTTTCAACCATTGATTTACCGCTACGTTTTTTAGCAGCTTCAATTAACCATGTTGAACCTAACACCATACCTCTATCAGCTTTAACTTCTAGAGGAACTTGGTATGTAGAACCACCAATTCTTCTAGCTTTAACTTCTAATAAAGGAGTTGCATTTGTTAATGCTTTTTTAAATACTTCTAAAGGTTCGTCTTTAGTTTTTGTTTTTAAGTTTTCTAATGTTGAATAAAAAATTCTTTCTGCAACTGATTTTTTACCACGTCTCATTAATCTGTTGATAAAGCTAGCAATATCAACACTGTTGTATACAGCATCTGGAGCTGGTATTCTTCTTGCAGGTTTACTACGTCTTGACATTATAAATCGCCTTTCCTATTTCTTTTTAGCTCTCTTAGCGCCGTATTTAGATCTTGATTTCATTCTATTTGCAACGCCTGCTGTGTCTAATGTACCTCTAACGATGTGATATCTTACACCAGGAAGGTCTTTAACTCTTCCGCCTCTGATTAATACAACAGAGTGTTCTTGTAAGTTGTGTCCGATACCTGGAATATATGAAGTAACTTCAAATCCGTTTGTTAATCTTACCCTTGCTACTTTTCTTAAAGCTGAGTTTGGTTTTTTAGGAGTTGTTGTATAAACTCTTGTACAAACACCTCTTCTTTGAGGGCAATTTGTTAACGCCGGCGATTTAGTCTTATCAGTTGTTCTTTGACGTTCTTTACGTACTAACTGTGCTATTGTTGGCATGATTTCTCCTTGTTAATTTACT
>JAFTSM010000043.1 GCA_017467305.1 Candidatus Gastranaerophilales bacterium | reverse complement strand
TCTGCTGCTGCTTTTTGTGAAACTTTTGCTTTTTTTGCAACTTCTTTTACTAATTCTTCTTTGTTCATAAGAACCTCCTCTTGTATTACAAAATTTATTATACTTATATTTCAAGATTTGGCAATAGTTTTAAGAAAAATTATATTAAAAAATTGTATGTGTTTTGAGTTTTAGCCTAATTGATTGTAAAAATTATTATTTCTGCTGGTTTTAATTTTGCTGAAAACGTTGATTTGACAAGCTTTTCTGAATAATCCTTTTCTATAAAGGATATTTTAGATTTTTTGTTTATTCCACTAATTTTTACTTTTATTTCTTCTGAATTTGCTAAATTTCTGTTAATAATTGTTATTAAAGATTTTTTTCCGAGTTTTCTTTCATATGCAAAAACTTTATTATTGTTAGTTTTTAACTCTTTAAAAATTCCTTTAGTAATCACATCAGAGTTTTCATCTCTAACCTTCATTGCTTTTAATTGTTCATTAATCAGGATTTTATTATCTGTACCAGGTTTTCTTGAAAAGTTAAATATATCAATTTGTCCTTGATGAACATATAAAAATTCGTCATCAGTGTATGTTTCATTTGATTTTTTATTAGCATATTTATATACATAATCATCTGCTTGTAAAAATCCATCAACATAGTATGGATTTAAAGGAAGAGTTGCATTTAGCCAAATTATTATTTTTGAAAAGTTTTCGCCACCAGTTAAAAGCGGGCTAACAACATCATGAGTGGCAAAACTTCCTATTACTGATTTTTTATCTTTATATTTTTTAAATATTTTTTGTTGGTTTTTTACAGCTTTTGATAAGTCTTGAATTGTTGACCAATTCTTTAAATCAAAATAATTTCCGTAGTAGCCATCAAAACCAGCTTCCATTAGTTGTTTATAGTCTGTAAAATAACCCTTATCAGATGCTGGTTCTGTCCAGCTTTCTGAAGCTTCTGCAAGGAACATAAAGTTTGGACTTTTTTCTCTTGTATATTTGATTAATTCTTTCCAGAAAATATATGGTTTAATAGTTGCTACATCTGCTCTAATTCCATCTACATCTAGTTTAATCATTTCATTTACAAATATTTTGTGCAAAATAAAAATGTCTGAATTGAAGAGAGTGTCATTATTTGGAACGTTAAAAAGTCTTACATCCATCCAATCCGCTGGCACATATGGTTCGCCATTTTCATCTTGAACAAATAAATCTGGTCTATTGATAAATAGGTCATAGGCACCACAGCTTGGTAAGTCTACCATTACTTTAATATTTCTTTTATGACATTCTTCTATAAATGTTTTTGCTTGCTCATTAAGTGATAGTTCGCTGTTTGTATCTGCTAATTGTATGTTTAATTTTGTAAAATCAGACATTGAATAAACTGAACCAGCAGTGCCTAATGCTTTAATTTTCCCTACTGGTGTTATAGGTAATAAATGTAGTGTATTGATGCCAAGAGCTTTTAATTCATCAAGTCTATCAATTGCATTTATGAAAGAACCAGCATTTTCACCTTCTGAAAAGTCAATTATGCCATTTTTGTTTTTGTCATTTGCATTAAATGTTCTTAAATTTAATGAATAAATGATTGATTGATTATTTTGAAACATTTCTCTTAATGAAGTTTCATCTGCTAATGAAACGTTATTAATGCAAAGTAAAACACTTAGTAAAATAATAATTTTTTTAAATGACATATAACTATCCCCTCTTGAATATGAGTATATCATAAAATATGAATTAACTTTTGATGACATGTAATTTTCTTTGTCTTATAATTTTTGTAAGTTTACAGTTACACGAGGCTTTTTATGAAAGAGAAATTAGAACTTATTTTAAAAAATGCACTATCTGAGATTAATGATGCTAAATCAATGCAAGATTTAGATGAGGTTAAATTAAAATATTTAAGCAGAAAAGGTGAATTAAATTCTATAAAGAAAAATTTAAAAGACTTATCTGATGAAGATAAAAGAATAGTTGGTGCATTTGCAAATAATGTTTATAATCAACTAGACGAACAAATTTCAACAAAAGGTGAAGAACTTTATAAAGTTGAATTAAATAAAAAATTAGAGGCTGAAAAAATTGATATAACTCTTCCTTCTGATTTTAGACCACAAGGTAAGGTTCATCCTTTGACTCAAACTGTAAATGAAATTGTAGAGATTTTTCAAGGTTTAGGTTTTACTGTTATGCCTTCTGAATATAGTCCAGAAGTTGAAACAGAATATATTAACTTTGATATGTTAAATTTTCCGCCAGATCATCCTGCAAAAGATATGCAAGATACTTTTTATACAAAAGTAGCTCCAAATGTAATTTTGCGTAGTCAAACATCTGGTGCACAAATTAGACAAATGTTAAATCAAAATCCACCAGTTAGGGTTATTTCTCCTGGTAGAGTTTATAGATGTGAATCTGTAAGTGCTAGAAAAAATAACCTTTTCCACCAAATTGAAGGTCTTTTAGTTGATAAAGATATTACCTTTGGAGATTTAAAAGGTATTTTGAATGAGTTTGTAAGAATTTATTTTGGTTCTGCTCGTCCAACAAGATTTAGAGCTAGTTATTTCCCATTTACTGAACCAAGTGCTGAAGTTGATGTTCAATGTATCATGTGTGGTGGTAAAGGTTGTAGAACTTGTAGTGGAACTGGTTGGTTGGAAGTTTTAGGATCTGGTATGGTTCATGCAAATGTTCTTAGAAATGTAGGAATTGATCCTGAAGTATATTCTGGTTTCGCATTTGGTATGGGTGTTGAAAGATTGACAATGCTTAAATATGCAATCAACGATATCAGATTATTCTTTAATAACGATACAAGATTTTTGAAACAGTTCTAATTATGTTAGCAAAAAGAATAATACCTTGTTTAGATGTTAAAGATGGTCAAACAGTAAAAGGTGTAAACTTTGAAAATTTACGCTATGCTGGTGACCCTGTTGAACTTGCAAAAAAATATTCGTCAGAAGGGGCTGATGAACTCGTTTTTCTTGATATTACAGCTACTAATGAAGGTAGAAAAACAACTATTGAAATGGTTCAAAAAGTCGCTGCTAATGTGTTTATTCCATTTACTGTTGGTGGTGGAATAAAATCATTAGATGATATGAAAGCATTGTTGTTAGCCGGTGCGGATAAGGTTGCTATTAATTCTGCTGCTGTCAAAAATCCGGATTTGATTAGTATTTCATCTGATTATTTCGGTTCACAGTGCATTACAGTTGCTGTTGATGCAAAACGTGTTGATAGTGATTTTTATGTATTTATAAATGCTGGAAAATTAAATACTGGGATTAGGCTTTCTGATTGGGTAAAAGAAGTTCAAAAACGTGGTGCGGGTGAAATTCTTTTAACATCAATGGATGCTGACGGAACTCAAAATGGTTTTGATATAGAAATGACAAAGCTTGTTGCACAAAATTCTTCTATTCCAGTAATTGCATCTGGTGGTGCTGGACCAGTTGTTGAACATTTTACTGATGTATTTAAATATGGTTATGCTGATGCTGCTCTTGCAGCTTCTATTTTCCATTTTAATACATTGAGTGTTCCAAATTTAAAAAGTGAATTACATAATCAAGGTATTGAGGTAAGAATATAATGGTTGATACAGTAAAATTTGACCCAGGTATGGGGGAATTTGTTCTAGATTTTAATGAATATATTAATGATGTTTATTCTCAAATGATGAGTTTAAAAACTGTTCACCAAAAAAGAGCAAGATTTAAATTATATGCCTCTAAAATTGAAAGATACATGAAAAATAATATTTCTTTTTATTTGGGGTGTCTTTTATGGGCGTACATTATAAAAACTGAAAATGAAAAAGCTCCTAAGGCTATAGTTGGTAATACTTTTTTAAATATGACTCAAGAACAAAAAGATGAATTTGATTATATGATTCAAGTTAATTTTTTAGAAAACTATTTTGATTCTTTTGAAAGAGATACTCTATATTATATTGGTAAAAAACAAGAAATACCAGCTGATTGGAAAGTGATTTTGTCTTTATATTCTGATTTTTTAGAACTAAATAATGGCTTTTTATCAACTAAAATGACTAGTGATATAAAACTACCAGAAAAAATAGCTAAAATTGTATTTAAGCAAGATATAAATTCAGTTATACAAAGAGCGATTACTGATAAAAATTTAGAAACTATTATTGATACTGTTAAGATTAGCTAAAAACTTGATATAGTTTTGTTTTTTATATATCCTATATATAGTTAATAAGTGCGTGTGGGATATGGAAGAAAATATCAATTTACCGTTCGATAAGTTAGTTCAGGACTGCGATATTCTTGGTACTCAAAACCCCAAAGAGTCTATTGAGAAGATTGTTGCACTTTCTGCTGAATATCCTAGCGAGTACCTTATTTTGATATATAATCATTTTTTTGAAGTTTCTGATAGCTATGAAATTTTAATGTTTTTGCTTCAAAAAATTGATAAATTTAAAGATAAATCAAGTCGTCCGTTGTTGATTGATACTTTATTGATGAAAGGAAAGTTGTCACAACGTATTCAAGATACTGATAATATTACTAGAATTAGAATTAATATCACAAAAGCACTTGCAAATACAAAAGATTCTCAAGCAGTTTATCCATTACTTTATTGCTTAAATAGTAAAGAAGAAAATTATAAGGTAAAACTTTCTTGTGCTGAAGCACTTGGCAAAATTGGTGATAGATACGCTGTATTGCCTTTAATGAATATATTAGAGGATGAATCTGAGTCTTCTGTTTATGTAAAAGAGTCTGCTGTTTCTGCTCTAGGTATGATTGGTGATGAAATGGCTGTTGATTCTTTAGTTCAAATTTTAGAAAGTAAAAAGGGCTTTATTGATAAATTTACATTTTTGAAAGAAAGGGCTTTGGAAGCTCTTAATAAAATTAATTTTAGGGGTGATAGGGTTTTTAATGCCTTGGTAAAATCATTAAGTGATGAGTCTCCACAAGTAAGAATTAATGCCATTGAAGTACTTATGAATTCTGAAGATGAAAGGGCAATCCCTCTTATAAGGAAAATGCTTGCTGATAATAATAGAGAAGTTGTACAAAATGCTGTTATTGCTCTCTATAATATACTTGGTGAAGATGTATTGAATGAAATTACAAGTAGTCCAGATTATTCTTCTGTTGCAAGGACTGAAGCATTAAAATTACAAGATGATTTACTTGATGAAGAATTTGAAGAGGCTGATGATATAGATGAATAATGCTATTGTGCTTTTATCAGGTGGCTTGGATTCTGTTGTTAGTCTTGCTTCCATTATTAGTGAATATTCTAAAATTTTAGCTTTGACTTTTGATTATGGACAAAAATCTTTTATTCCTGAAAAAAAAGCTGCAGAAAATATTGCAAAATATTACTCTATCGAACATAAAATAATTTCTTTAGATTGGTTGGCTAAAATTTCTACATCAACATTAAATACAAATGATGATGTTCCTATCATTGAAAAATCATCTTTGGACGATTATGATGTTGCTTCTAAGACATCTAAGTCTGTTTGGGTTCCAAATCGTAATGGCTTATTTTTAAATATTGCTGGTTGTTATGCTGATGCTTTTGAGTATAATTCAATTATTATTGGTGCAAATCTTGAAGAGTCTTCCACATTCAAAGATAATTCAAAAGCTTTTATTAATTCAGTAAACCAATTGTTAAAAAATTCTACTAATTCAAATGTTCAAGTAGTTGCTCCATTAATTGATAAAACTAAACAGCAGATTGTAAGTATGGCAATTGAATTAAATGTTCCTTTTGAGTATATTTATAGTTGTTATTTAAATGGTGATAAACACTGTGGTAAGTGTGAATCTTGTCAGAGATTAAAACGAGCTTTAGAACAAAATAATAGATTAGATTTGTTAAATAAAATTTTTAGTTGAGGATTATTATGCAAACACTGTTTATTGATAAAGAAATTGATTATACTGGTGAACAACTTGCTCCACATTGGATATATAAAAATTTCAATATTATGGGTAATGCTATAGTTGCTTTTATTGGTGCTTGTGATGTAAATCTTGAACATATGGTTGATATTGAAGATGTAATTAATGATGAACCTATCTATAGCAAAAAAATGCTAAGTATTATTGAAGAAAATTTTAATTCTTCTTTAGTTGAAATGGTTTATAAACAAAGATTATTAGTTACAATTACAAAGGAATTAATTGAAAAAAATTACCCTAAAGTTAATATTACAAGAAGTGGCGATGATTTATTTATTGGAGATAAGAAATTATCTGTTTCTATTGCTACAAAATCAATTACTTCAACATTAATTCACTTTGGGTTAAATATTGATGCAGAAGGGGCACCAGTTAAAGCAGCAGATTTAACTAATGATGTTGGTGTTCTTGATGTTGAAAAGTTTGCTCTTGATTTGTTATATTTGTATCAGCAAGAAGTTGATGATATAAACTTTGCAACGTCAAAAGTTAGAGGAGTTGTATAATGCAAGAACAAAAAGATGCAAATGTTCAACCTAAAAACAAATCTGTAAAAAGGCGAAAAAAAAGATATAATTATTTGTATTTTTATCTTTTTGCAGTTGTCTTTATTCTTGCACTTTCTGGATTTTCTTATATAGTTAAATCTTATTCTCCAGATATTGATGTTACTATTGGCAATAATGAAGCTCTTACATTGTCAGATTTTGATATGGATGTTGAAATTAAATCTGTTGATGAACGTTTGAAATGGATACAAATGGAAGATGAAATGCCAACAGTTGCACTTCGTGATTCTGAAAAGCAAGAAAATCCTTTAAATGTTGAATTCTATGCTTCTCAACAAGCTGAAAATATTGAACAAGAGCTTAGAAATCAAGAGGCTAATAAAAAAGCTATTGTTCCTCCTCCAATACCTACGATGAGTGATATTAAAAAGGTTAAACCAGATTTTAGAACTGCAAGTGTTGCAACAACTAATAATCAAATTTACTCTGGCGTTATTCCATTACCGGTAAAACCTCAAACTCCAGTTGTTCCTATGCCTGTAAAATCAATAACAAGAGTCTTTTTGACTGGTTTTTCTTCTTTGGAAGAAGCAATGGCAACTCAACAAGAAATAAATTCTCGTGATGCTTCAATATCACCATTTATAAAAGTTGTAAATGACTCTTATATAGTACAAATTGGTTCTTTTGCTGATAAAGAGAAGGCTATGCTTTTACAACAAAAAATTAAGGATATGGGGTATTCTCCTCAAATATCAACTAATTAAAAAACTACCGGTTTAATCAGTAATTGTCATCTTGAAAGATTAGAAAAGCAAGATATAAATCGTAGTTTTTCAATCTGTTCAAAATCTTACCAATATTATATTTAATCATAAAGTTTGTTAGATACTGAGCTCGCTTTGCTCCTCAGCATGACATTTTATATTATACTCTCCTAACGCTTCTTGGAACTCAGCTGCATAGCAGATGGTTTACTTCCATTTCATTACAAAAAAAACGACCGAGTTATCGGTCGTTAAATTATGGTTAGTTTGGTTAGTTAGTAAACCTTTTTTATTAAACTCCTGCGTATTTTGGAGTTGCGCTTTCGATACCTTTTGATTCAGCTTGTTCAACTGCTTGTAAGTCTTGTTGATATGCTTGGATTTTAGTTTCAAGAGTTGCTTGACGTTTTTCAAGTTCATTTTCCATCTTAGCAATTTGTTCTTGAAGTTCTCTTGCGATTTTTTCTTGATCTGCTTCTTTTGAAGCATTCATTCTTTCTTGTACATATTGTTCTCTAGCTTTTGTTTTTCCTGATAATTTATTACCAATGAAACCACCAACACCAGCTGCTAATGCTATTACCCAACCAACTGGGTTACTACCCATTAATAAAGCTGCAATACCTGCACCAGCTGCTGCACCACCAATATTTGCACCCCAAGAAGCACCGATGTTTTCTAAAGCTTCTTTTTCTGCAACTGCCCAAGTCACAGCACCTTTACCATTTAAGTTTGCAGTAGCTAAATCCCATCCATAAGAACAAGTTAAACCTGCATTTTGAGCTTCTGCGATATCAAAAGCTGAAATTTCACCATCTGATACAGCTGCTCCTAAATCTGCTAAATCCATTAATTGATTTGAAATCTTTGTTAATTCCAAATTTGTCATGTTGATTGAATCTGTCAACATAATTTTTCTTGCAGCAAACATTGCGTAACCCATAACTAACCTACCTTTTCAAAATTACTTATTAACTAACCCACACTTATATAAAGTATTTCTAATTAATGAAATTGCTTAAACCTTTTATTTATATGATTAACCGAATAAAAAACACCTTAAGTCCAGTAATAACTTGGTTTTTAATACAAAAATTAACAAAAAATGTATTTATGTATTATTTATTAAATATTTTGTTTTTATATTTTTTATATATATAAATTAAATAAAAATTACGCTTAATAAAACTTAATAAAACAAAAAGGACCGAGATTTTCTCGGTCCTTTTTTGTTGTGTTAGTTTTTGGTTTCGGTTAGTGTTAGTTCTTAATTTCTTTTTATTAAACCCCTGCATATTTAGGTGTTGCTTGTTGGATACCATTTGACTCAGCTTGTTCAACTGCTTGTAAGTCTTGTTGGTATGCTTGGATTTTAGTTTCAAGATTTGCTTGACGTTTTTCAAGTTCATTTTCCATTTTTGCAATTTGTTCTTGAAGTTCTCTTGCAATTTCTTCTTGTTTCTTTTCAGAATATTCTTCTTTGTATTGGTTAACATATTGATTTCTAGCTTGAGTTTTCGCAGAGCATTGGTTACCAACAATGGCTCCACCAATACCACCAATAATTGCACCAACTGGACCACCTATTGCAAAACCAGCAAGAGCACCAGCCCCCGCGCCACCAATATTTGCTAACCAAGACCCACCTACATTTTCTCTTGCTTCTTTTTCTGCACCTGCTAAACCTATATAGTAGTTTGGATCTGTATATTTACTTGTTGCCATATCCCAACCGTAGGAACAAGTTAAACCTGCATTTTGACATTCAGCAATATCAAAAGCTGAAATTTCACCATCTGATACAGCTGCTCCTAAGTCTGCTAAATCCATTAATTGATTTGAAATCTTTGTCAATTCTAAATTTGTCATGTTGATAGAATCTGTCAACATAATTTTTCTCGCAGCAAACATTGCGTAACCCATAACTAACCTACCTTTTCTAAAATTACTTATTCTAACCTTACATCGGAATAAAGTTTTTTTTAAATTCAAAATTGCGCGAGCAAAAAATCAAAATCTTATAATTTTTTTATTTAAAATTGAAAGTTAATCAAAAGATTATTTTTATTACGTTTGAGACAAAAATTATCTGAAAATTTTTTATTTAATTTATATTTTATTTTTCAATATTGAATATATATGTTTTAAATAAAAAATCAATGTAATAAACTTTACAAAAGTTAATATTATATTTTATCAGCTTTATTTTTATATAGTATAAAACCAATAATACCAAGTATTATGTTTGGTAAATTAGCTGAAAGAAACGCTGGTATCGTGTAATTATAACCTAGTGATAGAGAAAAAGCTCTAATAATGTAGTAACAGAATAAAATTCCTATTGTAAAAATAAAGCCTCTATTGTGTCTTACCCTTGGTGGAGTAATTGCTAATGGAATTCCTAGCAATACAAAAACAACAGTTGTTATTGGTAGTGCTATTTTTTCCCAAAATCTAACTTTATATTGGGCTAATGTTTTCTTTTTAAGTTCTGTATTATCAAGATTTTGTTTTAAATATGGCATTAATTCAAATAGATTTAAATCAGAACCATCGTTCTTTTTATCCAGCTGACGTTGAATATCACTTCCAAAATCTATGATTGTTTTCTCTATCCAAGAAGTATTTAATGTTTTTTCTTCTTTTGAAATTGTATAAACAGAAGCATTATCGAATTGCCAGCCCTCTAATACTGATGTTCCAGTTTTTGCTTGTAATATTTGAATTTGTTTGTCATTTGACATATCAAGTATTGAAACATTTGAGAATTGTTTATCCTCACATTTTTCAACATAGAATAATCGTTTTAAGTGATTACCATTTTTTAGTTCTTTTATTGTAAAATTTCTTTTTCCTTCTGGAATATTTCTTTGCACTAACGCATATAAAGCTAGTGTTTTTGATTGTGCTGTAGTCATCGGGACTATTGTTTCGTTAATTACAAAAGTAAATAGCGCCATTACAACAGAAAATAAAAATATTGGCTTTGAAATCCTTTTTATGCTGATGCCGCAAGCTCTTAGAATTGTTAATTCTGATTGTAAGCACATTTTATTTACAGTCATTACTGTAGAAAATAAAACGCTCATTGGTATTGTCATAACAATGACTGCTGGTAAGTTAAGCAGAATTATCATTAGTGCAATATTAAAAGGCATTCCATAATTAGATATTTGTTTAATTAATGATATAAATGTATCTGATGCAAATATTATTGAAGTAAAAACAATAACACCTAGTAAAAATACTTCAATAATTTGTTTCAGAATGAATTTATCTAAAATTGTAAGCTTGAAAAGTGATTTCATAATTAAATTTTAAAACAAACAACCTCATTTTCCAATTAAAGTTTTGCCCAATCTGCTGAAAATTTATTAAGAGTTTCTTCTATATCTTTATTATTTATCAATATTTCTTGAATATAATTTGCTGATAAGTTATTTAATTCTTTTTTGTTCTTTGTATTTTGTCTTTGTATTTGTAAATTATTAAGTTGTTTTGAACTTATAATTCTTGCTTGATTTTGAATATCATAATTTGGGGATTTTTTAAAATACTCGTTATTTAATGCTTCTTTATTTACTGGTAGAATTGTTGTCATTTTAGCAAAAGCTAGTTGATTTTCTTTATTTGTTAAGAATAGTGCGAATTTAATTGCTCCTTCTTTATGTTTTGCTTTTTGCGGAATAACAAAGTTCATTAGTGAACAATCATATTTTTTTGTATCACCTACTAATTGTGGCAAAATTTTTGTTTTTTTGTATATTGTTGGAGCGTTTTCTTTTATTAGATTTAAAAAGTTCGCACCAGTTACTAAGTATGCCAATTGACCGGACATGTACTTTTCTAGTGCATCTCTGTGAGTTTGCGTTATGCTTTCCTTTGGTATTCTGTTTTTTGTATATAGTGTTTTAAAATTTTTGTACAATTCTATGCTTTTTTTTGAATTGATATTTTTATATGAATCAATTTCATATTTATTTAAAAGTTTGAGTAGAGTATCATTCTCCGCAAAATTAATCATTGTTGTGTATGTATTTTGCTTTGGGATAAACTCAAATAATTCATCATATGTTGATATTTTTAAATTTGTTAGATTTTCATTGTATAGAGTTATTGCAGATGTTGCATAGAAGGGAATTCCAAAATATTCGTTATCATATTTTAAAGCGTCAATAATTGCTTGATTATATTGAATTAAATCTTCTTTATTTATTGTGTGTAGTGCTTTTTTCTTTGCTAATAGAAGAGAAAAATCTGGTGTTAGATTAACTAAATCTGGTGGATTATCTGTTAAAATTGCAGCAAGTGTTCTTTTTTCACCTTCTGCATATGGTACATCTATCCATTTTATTTTATATTCTGGATTTTCTTTCTCGAAATTAGAAATTATATTATTTAAGTATTTATCAAATGTACCTAGTTGTAGAGTCCAAAATACAATTTCTCTTTCATTTTTATAATCTTTTTTATCGTAAATAAAGAGGAAAGATACTAAAATGATAATTAATATTAAAATATATGATAAAATTGATTTTTTCATAACAAAAACTCCAAAATTAATGATAAAATAATATTCATAAGAGGGCTATTTTTTTACAATGGATTTATTTAATTCAGTACAAGAGAATAACAAACAAATACCTTTAGCAGAAATTCTTCGACCTAAAACTATTGAAGAGTATATTGGACAGTATAAAATAACTGGTACATCTTCACCATTAATGAATTTACTAAAAACTGGTAGGTTATTTTCTTTGATTTTGTGGGGGCCGCCCGGTTGTGGAAAAACAACTTTGGCAAGAATTATTGCAAACCATACTCAAAGTCAATTTATTGAGTTAAGTGCTGTTACATCTGGTGTTAAAGATATAAAAGAAGCTGTTGATAGAGCGAAAGAAAAACTTGTTTATGGACAAAAAACAATCTTATTTATAGATGAAATTCATCGTTATAATAAGACTCAACAAGATGCGCTTTTACCACATCTTGAGAATGGTACAGTATTTTTGATTGGTTCAACTACAGAAAATCCTTCTTTTCAAGTAAATGCTGCGTTAATTTCTAGAACTCAAGTTTTACGGCTTAATCCGTTAGATGATGAAGCAATGAAAAATATTATCTCTCGTGGATTTGAGTATCTTTCAAAAGAGTATTCTGAAACCATCATAGATAAAGATGTGCCAGAATTTATTTTGAATTATGCACGTGGTGATGCAAGGAGTGCGTTAAATCTAATAGAAAATGTATATTTTTCTTCTCCCCTAAAAGATAATGCAAGACATATTACAGTAGAAGTTCTTGAACAATTAGCTCAAACAGCTTCAATTAGATATTCAAGACAAGAACATTACGATATGGCTTCTGCTTTTCAAAAAAGTATGCGTGGCTCTGACCCAGATGCAGCTATTTATTGGCTTGCAAAAATGCTTACTGCTGGCGAAGACCCAAGATTTATTGCTAGAAGAATGATTGTTTGTGCTTCTGAAGATGTTGGTAATGCAGCACCTCACGCTTTAACTATTGCGATTAATGCTTTTCGTGCTTCTGAAATTTTAGGTATGCCAGAAGCTCGTATCCCACTTGCTCAAGCTGTTGAATATATTGCAAGGTGTCCAAAATCAAATCGTGCTTGTGTTGCTATAGATAGTGCTATGAATGATATTTATAATGGTTTAAATTATCAGCCACCAATGCACTTAAGAGATGCACATTATAAAGATGCTTCTAAATATGGGTTCGGAGTTGGTTATGTATATTCACACGATAACCCAGACTATAAACAACAATTTATGCCAGATGAATTAAAAGATAGAAAATATTTTAAATAGTTGGTTAATGTATTAAATAAAAATAATTGGTAGAAATATAAAAAAGGAGACATTTTATGATGAATGAAAAATTAGAAAAAGCTTTTAATGACCAAATAAATGCAGAATTTTATTCTGAATACTTATATTTATCAATGCTTGAATATTTTGAAAGATTAAATCTTCAAGGGTTTAAAAATTGGATGGATGTTCAAAGACAAGAAGAACACGCTCACGCTATGGGGTTATTTAACTATGTTCATGAACGTGGTGGAAAAGTAACACTTCAACCTATTGCACAACCAGAAACTGAATGGGACTCTCCACTTGCAGTTTTTGAAGCTGTTTTAAAACACGAACAATTAGTTACTTCAAAGATTAATGCTTTAATGGATGTTGCTGATGAAGTGAAAGATAGAGCTGCTGTTTCTTTCTTGGATTGGTATTTAAAAGAGCAAGTTGAAGAGGAATCTAATGTTGGTAATGTTTTAAAAACATTAAAAATGATTTGTAATGATCAAAATTGTTTATATATGCTAGATAAAGAATTAGCAACAAGAACATTTGTTGCACCTGTTATTGGTTAATTATTTAGGGGCGAAATTTCGCCCCTTTTTAGGAGCTCTTATGAATAATAACGTTTTTAGAAATTTATCTTATGGGGTTTATATTGTCTCTTGTAAGAATGGTGAAAAATATACTGGTTGTACTGTAAATAGTATAATGCAAGTTACATCTTCACCTGCTACAGTAGCGCTTAGTGTTAATAGAGATAATTATACAAATTCTTGTATTTGCGAACACAAAAAGTTTGCTATTTCTATTCTTTCTGAAAAATCTAATCCATTATCTATTGGCACATTTGGTTTTAGAAGTGGTAGAGATTTTGAAAAGTTTTCTGTTATAGAACACAAATTTATAAATGATTTGCCAGTTATTAAAGATGCTTGTGGCTATTTAATATGTGAAGTTTCTGAAAAAATTGAGACATCTACCCATACTCTATTTTTAGCAAATGTCGTAGATGGTGATGTTTTAAATGATGAAACTCCGATGACATATTCTTATTATCATAAGGTTATTCGTGGAAATACGCCTAAAAATGCACCTTCATATATAAATGAATAATTAATATTTCTTAATATAAATCTCTTTTTTGTAAATCAAGATTTTGAATTTGTTTTTTCAAATATAACAAATTTAAATTCGGAATTCTAAAATTTAAAGATTATTTTAATTCGTGTGTAAAGAAAAGGAGATTTATTTATGAACGTTTCATCAGTTATGCCTGGTGTAGAAGAGGCTTTAAAAAAATCATTAAGAAAACAAAAAATTCAAAAAGCTTTAGTTGATACAGCAATTGTTGGGGGTGTTTTAGGTTCATCATCTTGTATTTCAAAAGTTTCTGGTAATCCTGTTGGAGCTCCAGCTTCTTTGGCTCATATTTTGACTAATGATAAATTAGATATGCAAGGTAAAGCAAAAGTTTTAGCTGAACAATTTACAGAATCTACAAAAGATACTTTAAAATTAGGTGTTGCAACAGCTGGTATTGGTGGTATAACTGCTTTAGCATATGCAAAGCTTCCTAAAGCGGCTGAATTTTTAAACGAAGCTAAAACAGGAATTGCTGAAATGCTATCTAATGTTTCACTTGGAAATAAAAACCTTAAAGATATTATTAAATCAACAAAAATATTTGAAAAAGTTAGCAAATTGCCAGCACCTGCAAAGGCTGCAGCTGGTGCAGCGGCTGTTGCTTTATCAATTGTAACTCCATTATTTTTACTAGTTCAGAGCCAAAAAGCTGGTTACATTGAAGGAAAAAATGAAACTAAATAATTAATTTATAATGATTAAAATAAAAAGCCTTTAGTTTTCTAAGGGCTTTTATGTGCAATATTTGTTTTCGTGTTTTTTTTCATCTGGGACCATTTTGTTGTATCTATGGTGAATATCTTTTATATTTGGATAAATATCTGGTATTAAATCATATTCTTTTGCTTTTAATATGAAATAATCGGATAAATCTAAAATCTTTTTCATTCCCTCTATATTTTCTGTATTTGTAAATATCCATTGGAAATCAATATTCAACGAAACATTTTTAATTTTTGTTTTTGCTGTTCGTTGAAGCCATAAATCAATTTCTTCTTCTTTATCATTTAAATCTGGTACAATGATGAATTTTGTTTTTAAAAGGTTTCCACCTTCTTTGTATTTATACACAGATGAATATTTATCTAAGTTTTTCCAGACTTTATCGAATGATTTAACACCTTTTACTTTTTCATGGGTTTCTTTGGTCCCAGCATCAAGCGAAACAACCATTTCTAAAACACCATTTTTTATGCCATTGTATATTTCTTTGCTGAAAATAATAGCATTTGTGTTTACAACAATATGTTGGAATTTATTTTTATTTATTATTTTTAATGCTTCATTGAACCATTTGTAAATTGTAGGTTCACCACCAGCAAATTCAATTCTTCCGTCTTTTTTGATAATTTCTTTTTTTATCATATCTTTTAAGACTGGAACAATATTGTATAATTTTGAGTTTTTAGGGTCTGGCATTGGGCAATAAGTGCATTTAGAATTGCAAGCTATATAGTTTGTAATCAAAATATATTCTAATTTATCTTCTCCAGACCATTCTTTTTCTTCTAAGTAAATACAATTTTTGCACTGAGGCAACATCCCGTGCGTTTTGATATATTCTCTTTTTTCTTGTCTGTCTTTGAAAAAAGCATCCCAATCAATAATTTCACCATAATAGCTATTAACAAATTGAGGTTCACCCCCGCCCTCTTCTTGAGAGCGGGTTAGTGAACAATAAGTTAAAAGATTAACACCATTGAATACTAAGCCGTGTTCAATACCGTGACAACTTTTGTATTTAGCCATTATTATCCTTTTACGCGTTTAATTTGATGTATTGAGCGTCTTTTATACCATCAATTTTGTTTATTGTTGCCATTGTTTCATCATCAACATCAACATCTGTTGTGATAATCATTATTGATACATTATCAGATTTATCTGATTTTTGTGCAACTTGCATTCTGTTGATATTGATGTTGTTTTCACCAATTACAACAGCTACTTTCGCAACCATTGATGGTTTATTTTCGTGTGGAACCATTAACATATGTTCTTCTGCTTCAATACTCATATTGTAGTTGTTTATTCTTACAATTCTTGGCATGTTTTTAGCAATTAAGGCACCAGTTACTGTATTTTCATCAGAATCAGTTGTTAATGTTACTGATATTGAACCAATGAATGTACAGTCTTTTTGTGATTTAGATGTAACTACGTTAATTCCTCTTTGTTTTGCAATCAGAGGAGCATTAACAAAGTTAACACCTTCTACAAATGATGAGAATATACCTTTTTGTACAGCAACTTCTAATGGTGCTACATTAAGTTCTGATAAGTTACCATTAACAGTGATATTGATATTTTTTAGATTTCCTTTTGAAAGTTGTTTTACTAAAGCACCAATATTCTCTGCTAGTTGCATATAGTCTCTTACTGGTTCAATAACTGCAGATTTTAATGCTGGGATATTAATTGCTGCTTTAGCACTTCCGCCAGATAGAACTTCTTTAATCTGTTCTGCAACATCAATTGCAACATTAAATTGAGCCTCTGTTGTGCTTGCACCTAAGTGAGGAGTCATTACAATGTTTCCATTGCAACCATATAAAGGTGATGCAGTAATATCTGGTTCAGTTTCATATACGTCTAATGCAGCAGCTTGAACTTGACCTGATTCTAAAGCTTCTTTTAGAGCTGCTTCATCAATAATGCCCCCACGTGCACAGTTAATAATTCTTACGCCTTTTTTCATTCTGTTTAGCGTGTTTTTGTTGATTAAAGATGTTGTTTCTTTTGTTTTTGGTGTGTGAATTGTTATGTAGTCACATTGACCCCAAAATTCATCAAGGCTTGTTACATATTTTGCACCAATTTTTTCAACTGCTTCTTTTGTTGTATATGGGTCTGAAACAATTACGTTCATACCTAATGCTATAGCAACTTGCGCTACGTGCTGACCGATTTTTCCAAAACCAATAATACCTAAAGTTTTACCAAAAACTTCAACACCAGTAAATTTAGAACGTTCCCATTTACCTTCTTTTGTTGATGCTGCAGCTGCAGGAATATTTCTTGACATTGATAACATTAATGCTAAAGTGTGTTCTGCTGCTGCATTTGTGTTTCCGTCTGGAGAGTTAACAACAATAATACCAGCTTGAGTAGCAGCTTCAATATCAACATTATCAACACCAACGCCAGCTCTACCTACGATTTTTAAATTTTTACCAGCTTCAAGAATTTTTTTAGTAACCTTTGTTTGGCTTCTAATCATCAATGCATCGTAATCTTTTATTTTTTCTGCAAGTTCATCTTCTGGAAGTGTTGGAATAAAATCTACTTGAGCAACACCATCAAGAATTTTACCTGCTGCTTCATTAATTTTATCTGTAATTAAAACTTTCATTTCTACCTCTATTTGTTTAATTCCGTAATAAGAGTTGCAACACCCTTACCTAATTCAAATTTATGTCCTAATTTGTGTAGTGTTGCTTCTAGTGCACCAACTGCTGTGATTGCATCACGTTCTGAAACGAAACCAAGAGTTCCCATTCTGAAAATTTTATCTTTTAGTTTGTTTTGTCCGTTTGCAACTACAATATCGTAATCATTTTTAAGTACTTTTCGAATATCTGGTACACTAACACCTTCTGGTGGTAGTACAGATGTTATTGAAGTACTAGCAATTGCTTCATCTTCAACAAAAAGTTGTAGGTTGATTGCTTTTAATGCTTTTCTCAATGCTTTTGCAATTTTTGTATGGCGTGCAATGATATTATCTAATCCTTCTTCTTTCATCATTTCTAGTGCTACTTTTAAACCACAGATTAAGTTTACTGCTGGAGTAAAAGCTGTTGAATTTTCAAGAACTGATTTTTTATTTGTTGACCAGTTGAAATAGAAATCTGGTCTTTTACATTCTTTATGTACAGCCCAAGCTCTTTCGCTAGCTGCTAAGAATGATAAACCTGGAGGAATCATAAATCCTTTTTGTGAACCAGAAATTAATACATCAATTCCCCATTCATCCATTTTACATTCCATTGCACCGATACTTGTAACACCATCAACTATAGATAATGCACCGTGTTCTTTAATATAAGAAACCAAAGTTTTAACGTCATTTGTAACACCAGTTGATGTTTCATTTTGAGTTAAAGTTACAATTTTAATTTCTTTGTTTGTGTCTTTTTCTAATCTATCTTTTAAAACTTGGGGGGCTATTGCTTTACCAGCTTCAACTTCAATAACTTCAACATCAGCGCCATATGCGGCTGCTATTTTTGCCCATCTTTGACCAAAGTTACCAATTACTAATGATAAAACTTTATCACCAGGGTTAACTAAGTTTGATATGGCAGCATCCATTGCTCCTGTACCACTTGCTGTGTACATTAAAACATCATTGGATGTTTGAAATATATGTTTTAAATCCGAGTATACGGACTCTAATATTTTTGAAAATTCACCGCTTCTGTGTCCCATTGGGTGTTTAGCGATTTCTAATAGTACTCTCTCTGGTACCGGGGTTGGGCCAGGTATCATTAAAAATGTTTTGTCTTTCATTTTGAAAATCTCCCCTCTACTAATGGTTATATTCTCTCATAAATTAGCCTCATGTTTAAGTATTTGTTAAATTTGTTAACTATTATTTATTTTCGGTAAATTTCCTTACCTAAAAAGTTTTTATATATATAAGTAAGTAATAAGGTGAACGACTATGCCAAATGGAATTTCATGTGCATATTTTGCAGCTAGAAATCACATATATGGTAAAAAGGAAGACAATCCTTTTAAAAAAGGTATTGCAGGTGTTCAAGCTGTAAGAACGGTTGATTCAGTTGCAAAAACTGGTGTTTTAAAAGGTTCAGTAGCAACTTCTATTAATAGTATTTTTAATACTGCTGCTTCCTTTGGAAGAAAAATTGTTTACCCATTAATTATTGGTTCTGGTGTATATAATACGGTAAAATCTGATGACAAAGTAAGAACTGGTTCATCTCAAGCACTTGGTATTTCAACAATGTATGTATTTGAACAAGTTACTGAAAATTTGTTGAATAAAATGTCTTCTTTATTTAATAACAATAGTCGTTTTACTAATAATAAATTCTTGAAAGGACTTTGGTATTTTGTAAAAGGTATGACATTTGTTGGCGCTTCTTTGAGTGGCTATAATGTTGGTAGTAAAGCTGCTGAAACTTTTGTTGATGAATATAGAGCATCCAAATCTTCTTCACACAATAAGGAAAAGATTCCAACAGCAGTTAATGCTACGACTATTAATGATGACAAAAAAACTATTTTCCCTATTGAAGAAGGTTTGAATGAATCTCAAATCTTCTCAGAAATGGATTTATAATATCATTGCTAAAATCATAAGTAGTATTCCACCAATTTGTGATGCTGTTGCCATATTCTGCATTTTTCGATTATTTTCGTATTTGTAGCTATCTTGCTTTGCATCGTATGCAACCATTATTCTTTGTAAACGATTTGCATCACTATCATTTGGAAATGTTCTTGAAAATAGCTCCTTTTCTAATCGACTTAAACGGTTAGAAATGTTGTCATTCATATAATCACTTTTCAAAATATTGTGTTCTAATGTTGCCAATTGGAAAGGAACAGAATCATCATTTATTGGCTCTAATCCATTATTTCTATAGTAATTATCAAGTTCATTGTTTTGTTGTTGATATGTTTTTTGTATTTGTTTTTGTGGTCTTATGATTGAAGCAAGTTTGTCTACCCTATTATTTAAACTTTCAGAACTGGTTTTATTGAAAATATGTGTTTCAAGTCTATCTAGTCTTTTGTATATATCTTCTGTTTTGTATGTTGTTTTAAAAACTTCTTCCTCTAGTTTATCGACCATTGGATATTCAACTGTTGAATCTTCTTTTAATGTAGGTAAAACTTCTATGTTCTTTTTTTGTTCGACCTTTTTTACTATTGTATAACCAGTATCATCTTGTATCTCTTTCAATCGTGAGTCTATATTTCCTTTTTTCTTTTCGCCATATAAATGTTTTTCTATACGTTCTAACCTCGTATTGTCAGTTTCTGTGCTGAAAGTATATCCAAACATGTTTGTTTCGATTGCACTTATTGTTTCATTAGTATTTGTTTTAGCTTGAACGCTAAAATTCATTGTCATAAGTATTAATAATGTAAGTATAATTTTTTTCATTTTTTCTCGTTTTCTATATTGAGAATATATACCACATTTTTTGAATGAACCCAATTAACCAAAAAATTGCGAAGAATGATGCAAGGAATGGTAGAAAAATTAGCATAAAAGAGCGTGATAAAGTTAGTTTGTATGTCGCTCTAAGAGCAAGTGCATATAGACATATTATCCATAAGTATAATAAAAATTCTAAATTTACTCCTAAAAGATAGCCAATATCTCCAGTATTTTTTAATAAGTTTAGTGGTGCAAAGAAGATATAAGGAATTGGTACAAAAGCAGTGTAGAATAGTAACTTTTGAAGTTGACCGCTTTTATCAAATATTTTTGCTATGTATTCAAAAAATAATGCTGTCAAAAACCAAATTATAAGTGTAGATATTATTGTTCCAAAAACTGAAAGTAAGAATAATAAATTGTGAATTTCGCCATTGAAAATTCCTATTGCAAGCTTTGTTATTACAGCAATAAATATTACTGTTGAAACAGCTAGTCTCGAAGATATTTGCATATCTTCTCTTTCGAAAAATGCTTTTGGCGAAAATATTACACTATATATATTTTCAAAAAAGTCGTTAGTTGTTATTCCCATAAATACAAAGGCTTTCTATTAAGTAACATGCTTGTTGGAATTATATCTTTTATTTTTATATTACCTTGTGAACTGTACTCTGCTAAACTTGAAAAATATTCATTAAATGAGCTTTTTTTATTATAATTTACAAGTTTTACTGGTAGTTTATTTTTGAATTTTTCTTGTGCCATTGTTGTAATCATTGTTTTTGCGGTATCCATGTCTCCATTTTCATCAACAAAGCCAAGTGATTTTGCTCTTTTTCCTGTAAAGACTCTACCGTCTGCATATGTTTTCAAGTCATCATTTGTTAAATTGGTTTTTACTACTGGGTAGTCTTTTTCTTCTCTGAGTATTCTTCCTTTTGTGATTGCATCTAAGAATTGTTGATATGAATCATCAACTATTTCTTGCATTAATGCTTTTTCTTCTGGAAGCATTTCTCTTGTGCTTGAGCCGATATCTTTAAACTTTCCACTCTTTATAACGATTTGATTAATATTTAGTTTATTTATTAATAAATTGTGATAATCCATAAATGAGAAGATTACACCAATACTTCCTGTCAATGTTCCTTCTTGGGCAATAATTCTATCAGTTGCTGATGCTATGTAATATCCACCACTTGCTGCCACATCGTCTAAAACAGAAATAACTGGTTTTATTTCTCTTGTTTTAATAATTTCATTGTAAATGTTTTGTGACATTGCAACTGTGCCACCCGGAGAATTAATTTTAAGGATAACGCCATTAATATCTTTATCTTCTTTTGCTAATTTTAATGATTTTAAAAGATTTGTTGCATTAGCTTCTTTTGAAAAAAAGCTACTATCACTAGATGAAGCTATTGCACCGTCTAGTTCTATTACCGCAATTTTGTTTGCAGCTGATACAAAATTTTTGTTATTTTTTGTATTTTCCATATATGGTTTGTGTCTATCTGTTGTAAAATAACTTAGAACAAGACATAAAACACAAAGTAATACTACAATTTTGGATATAAGTGATGCTTTCATTATTCCTCGCTATCTTTAATGTTGATAATACATTCATCAACTAGTGATAACATTACATTTTTATAATGTTCTGCTTGTTTCTGTGTTTTTGCTTCAAATCGCAAAGTAAAAACAGGCTCTGTATTGCTTTGTCTTATTATAGCAAAACCATCTGGAAAAATTATTCTCAAACCGTCTAATGTTACAATATCAGTAATTTCTTTTCCAAAAATATTTTTGTCTTTTTGTAATTTTTCTGTAACCATATTTAAAACTTGAGTTTTGTATTCGTTTTCACATTTGTGTCTTACTTCATTTAAAGTGCATACTTTATTAAATGGTTCTAGTAGTTCTGATAATTTAAAATCAGATTTTTTATTTTTATTTTTTGCAACAATTTCAATTACACGGCAACCTGCATAGATAGCATCATCAAAGCCATAATATCTATCTTTAAAGAACATATGTCCAGACATTTCACCAGCAAGAATTGCATTTGTCTCTTTCATTTTTGATTTAATATATCCGTGGCCAGTTTTTGCCATTATAGATTTTCCACCTTGATTGTTTATTTCATCAAATAAAACTTGTGAACATTTAACTTCTGAAACAACAATAGGAGTTTCACCTCTTATAGATAGCTCTTTTATAATATCTAGTGCATATATATATAAAAGTTTATCGCCAGTGAGTGCATTACCTTCGGAGTCAATTACTCCTAACCTATCTGTATCACCATCAAATGCAATACCTAAATCTGCACCAACTTCTCTTACTTTATTTTTTATATCTTCTAATGTTGATAAATCGCTTGGGTTTGGATGGTGGTTTGGGAAATTACCGTCTGGTTCAGAATATAGCTCTATTACCTCGCATCCTAAGTCACGATATAGTTTTGGTGCAACAACACCGGCTGTACCGTTTGCACTATCAACTACAACTTTTATACCTTCTCCAATTCTTCCAAATCTTGTTGTCATAAAATCTATGTATTGAGGAACAATGTTGTAGAGTCTTGATTCTCCGTGCTTTACAGATGTTATATCGTTGCTCATTTGTTCTATTGTGTATTCTTTTACTTTTTTGATTTCAGATTCATTTAAAGAATTTTTGTTGAATGTAAGTTTTAATCCGTTATATTCTGGTGGGTTGTGACTTGCTGTAACAATTAATGCACCAGATATTTTAATATCTTTGCATATTGTCTCTGGATAATTTGTAAATTCTGAAAAATATCCTAAAGGTGTTGGAACTATGTCTAAATTAACAACATTAGCCCCCATATGAACAATACCTTTTGAGAGAATTTTTGTTAGTGATTCAGAGTGTAATCTTGCATCACGAGATATTGTTATCCATATATCTTCTGGTTTTAAACCAGTTTTATCTTGAATATATTTTACGTATCCTTTGCCAGTATAATAAAAAAGTTCTTCTGTTACGTCTTTACCGTAAATACCCCTAATATCATTCTTGCCAAAAGCACTAAAATCTACAGTTTTTGTCATGTTTATAAGTATCCTTGTTAGTTATTAAAAAAACGATTATACTCTTTTATTATAGGTAAAATTCATAATAAAATCAAAAATGATAACAAATTTCAAAAGTGTATATAATAATTTAATTCAGAACTTCAAAAATGTAAGTTTTATCTTACCTTCCTTTCTTGGGTGTTTTCTGTTTATTTTTATACCCTCGATAGCTTCTTTTATATTAAGTTTTCATCAGTGGGATTTATTAACAGAAATAAAGTTTGTTGGTCTTTGTAATTATTCTGAATTAATTTTTTCTCAAGAATTTTGGTTTGTTTTTAAAAATACGTTCTTATATGCTTTTTTTGTAACTTTTTTTGCAACATTACTTCCATTAATCCTTGCAGCAATTATAAATGAAAAAATAATATTAAAAGATTTTTTTAAAACAACATATTTCCTTCCTTTTATAACCCCTATGATTGTAATTGCTTTAATTTGGCAATGGATATTTGACCCTAATATAGGCTTTGTGAATATTTTATTTAAAACGGATTTAAAATGGTTATTTGATACAAAACTTGCAATGCCAGTTTTAATTTTTGTTTCTGTTTGGAAATTAGTAGGTTATAACATGCTTCTGTTTTTAACTGGTTTTTCCTCAATAAATGCACAAGTTTACGAGGCAGCAAAAATAGATGGGGCTAATTGCGTTAAAACCTTTTTTAGAATTACATTGCCTTTATTAAGTCCAACTATCTTCTTTGTAATACTAATAACGACAATAAGTTCGTTTCAAGTGTTTGATTTGATTTATTTAATGACTGAAGGAGGTCCTGAAAACACTACGAATATTGTCGTTTATTGGTTATATAAAAATGCTTTTGAATTCTTTAATATAGGGAAAGCATCTGCTATTGCATATATTCTATTTGTTATTATATTTGTTCTAACGATAATACAATGGAAGTTTCGAAAAAAATGGGTAATTAACGAATAGAACTATGCAAGAACAGATAACAATCTTTGTTTAGCTGCTTTCTTAGGAGAATCAGCATATATGCTGTCAATTCCAGACTTAATTTCCATTGCTTCTTTTGAAACTTTTGGACTGAATAGGTCAGCTAATTTATCAATTGCAGATATAATTTTTGTTTCTATTTGATTTTCTTTAACAGTATAAGCGTTTGGATATTCTGGGTAAGGAACAGCTGTGTGCTTAAAGCTTGGTCTATTAGAACTATAATTAAAAGTATTTATTGAATTAACTCTCATATATTCCTCTTTTCTCTTAAAGTGTGTGAACTACACTTTATTTTATATAATCATTATGAAATGGAAAAAATATTTTGTCAATAGTAAATATTGCGAAATGTGACAAAGTTCAAAACGCCCTAAAGATAAGGTGTTTATCATTAAGTGTATTAATAGCACTTAATACTCCTGAAATATATTACCCACATGATTAATTTTATTTTTCTCCAACTGTCGAATTGTATATTAAGTATTTATTTCGTTATATATAAATATCTTTTTCATACTTCCAACTATTCTTAATTCCAGACAGTAGGGCTTATAGCCCTCTTTTTTTTAAATTGATTTTCTATGTCCTTTTTGTCATCCTCTGTTTTATATTAGTTGAAGAAACTTTAAAAAATTGAAGTAAAAGACTATTAATTTTAAAATTAGATTAGAGGTGAATGTATGAAATTCTTGCACGTAGCTGATTTACATATTGGTAAAAAATTAAAAGGTTATTCTTTATTAGAAGACCAAAAGTTTGTTCTAAATCAAATTATTGATATTGCGCTTAAAAAACAAGTAGATGGTGTTTTAATTGCAGGGGATATATATGATACTTCTATTCCTTCTACTGAAGCCGTTAATGTTTTTGATAAATTTTTATCTGATTTAGCTGAAAAAAACATTAGTTGTTATATTGTAAGTGGCAACCATGATAATATTCACCGTGTTACTTTTGGTTCTAACATTATGTCTAAAGCTGGTATTCACTTTGCGAAAAAATATTGTGGTGAGTTTACTCCTATAAAAGTCTCTGATGATACTAATATATGGCTATTGCCTTTTATCCGTCCAATGGATATTAGACCGTTTCATTCTGATTTTCAAACAAGTAATTACAATGAGATGATGAAGGTTGTAATTGATAGTGCAAAAATTGATAAAACAAAGACAAATATTTTGGTTGCACATCAATTTGTAACTTGCGGAAACCAATCACCTGATAGAAGTGAATCAGAAACTTGTTCACTTGGAACTATGGATAATGTTGATGCTAGTAACTTTGATAAGTTTGATTATGTTGCATTAGGCCATATACATAAATCACAAGCAATGGGTAGACGTGAAGTCCGTTATGCTGGTTCTCCTTTAAAATATTCTTTCTCAGAATTAAATCAGAAAAAGCAAATGGTGTTAGTTGATGTTCAAAATAAAAATATAACTTTAGACTTTATTGATTTTAAATTTTTAAACGAATTAAAAGAATTTACAGGTTCTTTTAATGAGTTATCTAATATGACACCAACTGATGATTATGTTCGACTTGTTATTAAAGATGATTATATTTTAGATGTTAAACACAAATTAGAATCCGTATTTAAAAATATTATGGAAATTGAGTTTGATAATGAAACAACTCGTGCAAATAATTCTATAATTTTTACTGATGATATGGAAAATTTATCTCCGTTTGATTTGTTCAAAGAATTTTATGAACAACAAAACAACAAGCCGATGTCTGAAGAACAACTACAAATACTTCAAGATGTGTTTGAAGAAATGAATATGGAGGTAAATGCATAATGAAATTATTAAAACTAACAATAAATGCATTTGGTCCATTTGTTGATGAAACTGTAATTAACTTTGATGAGTTTGGGAATAACGGGTTATTCCTAGTTACTGGTGACACAGGTTCTGGCAAAACCACGATTTTTGACGCAATAACTTTTGCTTTGTTTGGTAGTGCAAGTGGTTCTACAAGAAATAGTGTTTCTGCATTGCGTAGCGACTTTGCTGACGAAGATAATAGAACATTTGTAGAACTTGAATTTCTAAATAAAGGTGAAAAGTATACAATCAACAGAAAAGCACAACATAGAAAACAAAATAGAAAAACTCCAATAAGTGAAGAAATATCTTTAATTTGTCCTTGTGGAACTGTGCTTTCACAAATTGATGCAACTAATAAAATTAATGAACTTATTGGATTAGATAAAAACCAGTTTGCACAAATAGTAATGCTTGCGCAAGGCGAGTTCCAAAGACTATTAAACTCTAATACTAAAGATAGACGTGAAATTTTCCAAAAAATATTTAAAACTTATGCTCTTTATACATTTCAACAGAAATTAAAACTACGTGCTGATATAGAAAAAGGGAATTTTAAATCACTTGAAAACTCTATTCTTCAATATGTTGAGGGAATTAATTCTGATAACGCATTAGAAACTTTAGCATTTGAAAAACAATCATTTTTAAATGCAAAAAATTGCTATAGCTTAGATACTTTGCTTGAATTATTAGACCAGAGTAACAATTTAGACAATGAAAAATTAGTAAAACTACAAAAAGATTTTGAAGAAAAAAACAAACAAAATGAAGAGTTAGTTAAACAAATTGAAACTGTAACTACAATTGAAAATAACAGAAAAACGCTTGCGGATATAATTCAAAAATTACCCCAAATAGAACTAGAACTTCAAACTAAAAAATCTAATTATGAAACTGAAAAGGCAGACGAAAAAGTTAGAAATTCTGTTGCAGTTCAAATAGATAAGATTGAAAAATCCATTCCTCAATATTCTCAATTATCAAAAGTTGAGAATGAATTAAAAATAAAATATGATGAATTAATCACTGCAGAAAAATCATTAAAATACTTAAAAGAACAATTTGAAAAAGACCAAAAATCTTATTTTGATAATAAAAAATCAGTTAAAGCTTTTGAAAATTTAGATGTTGAAATTGAAAAGCTAAATAATTCTATAGATAAAACCTCTAAAGAGAAAGAAATCATCGATACTTTAAATGAAAAACTCAATGCTTTTTTAGATAAAGAAAAAGAGCTTTCAACTGCTCAAACAGAACTTTTATCTGCTACAAAAGATCATGATGAGAAAAGATTAAAGGCTGATAATCTATATAAAGAATTTATTTGTAACCAAGCTGGAATTATTGCACAAAGTTTAAATATAGGTGATAAATGCCCTGTGTGTGGTTCTATAGAGCATCCTTCTTTAGCTAAATTAACATCAGAAAATATAACACAAGAAGTTGTCGATAAAGCAAGAATAGAAGCTGAAAAAGTTCAAAAAACTTGTAATGAGCTATTACAAATGGCTGCGAAAACAAAAGCAGAAGTTGAAGCTGATGAAAAAAATATTTTAGATATTGCAAGAAAAGAGTTTAAAATTTTAACCATTCTAAAATTAAAAGAAGAATTGCCAAATATTTTAAACAGTAATACGGCAAATTCTAAACTATTAAACACTCAACTAGCAAAATTAAATACAAATTTAATTGAAAAGAAAAGACTTACTTTATTAATTGAAAACTTTGAGAAAACAGAAGAAACTTCTAAGAAAAATATCTCTGATTTAGAGAACGAAAATATCAACAGAAAAGAAGTTATTAATAACTTTACTGCACAAATTAATGAAATGAAAAAAACTTTAGAATTTAACTCTGAAATTGAAGCACAACATAAATTAAATGAATTTAAAAATATTCAAAAAGAATTAAAAGAGAAACTTCAAAGTTTAGAAAAAATTTATAATGAAGCACTTACTTCTTATAACCAAATGCTAGGTCAAAAGAAAGAACTAGAAAACAATTTAAAAGATAAAGAATTTGTTGATGTTGAAAAATTGAATGTTGAAAAAATTAAGTTAGATGATGATATTAAAGAACTTGATAATGAGAAAACAAAGGTATTTAGTAGACATCAAACAAATACAACTGCACTTAAAAACTTAAATAGAGCTAAAAAAGAGTTAGAAACTTCTTCAGTAAAGAGAAATGTTTTACAAAATTTAAGTGATACTGCAAATGGTTGTTTGGATAATAAACTAAAATTAACCTTTGAAAACTTCGTTTTAAGTAGATATTTTAAGCAAATTCTAGTTGCTGCAAATAGACGATTTAAAGCTATAACATATAATCAGTTTGAATTTAAACATTCAGAAGACTCTAAGGGTAACGCTTATATTGGTTTAGATATAAATGTGTTTGACTCTTATACTGGTAAAGAACGTCCAGTTTCAACTTTGTCTGGTGGCGAGTCTTTTAAGGCTGCATTATCTTTGGCCTTGGGTTTATCTGATATTATTCAACAACAAGTTGGTGGTGTTCAAATAGATACTATGTTCATTGATGAAGGTTTTGGTTCTTTAGATTCTGATTCTTTAGACCAAACTATGAAAATATTAATGGAATTATCTAATAATGAAACCTTGATTGGTATTATCTCTCACGTTGCAGAATTACGTGAAAAAATTGATAGAAAAATCATTGTTTCTAAAGATAAAAGAGGTAGTTCTATAAAAGTTGAAATACCGTAATATTAATTCTTTATCATAATCAATACGACCTTTTTTGACATAGTGCTGTTTTAATATATTCATATAATAATTCCTAACACAAACTCCTGAGAGTAAATTCCTAGTTTCCTAAATCGCATAACTCTCTACCGAGCTTAGTATTATTCAAAATAATAATCTCCAAACTAAGCAATAAGGAATACAGTGTATCATCGTTGTATTCCTTTTCTTTTTTACTTATAAAATTTGACTGGACTGCCATGCTAACGCTCTCAGTGACAAATTTAATTTATTAATTGGTAATAACAATTTCTTTTAATAATTCATTTGCAGTTTTAATTGCGTTCTTTTTTATTTCTTCTTCGCGTTCTGGACTAATTGCAGTCGCATCGTTTAAAAGTTCATCTAGTGATTTTTTATTTTCCATAATTACCTCTTTAATAAATTCTATCGTATTTATTATATTAAATACAACAAATTCTCATATTATTATTGTAAATCTTGCGATTCTTTGGTAAAAGCCTCAGATTAACAAGTAATAGTCATACTGAGCGGCAGCGAAGTATCGCAAGGATTAAATACAAAATCAATGTGATTCTTCGACTAAAGCCTTAGAATGACGACAAGAAAAAAGAGATTCTTCGCCTAATGCCTCAGAATGACGTGAAAAAGACTAGATGACCTTGCTATCGTTCTAAGTGAGGATAAAAGTTTAAAACCTTACACCTTTATTTTTTTAGAATATTGCAGTAACAAGTCCATACAATGCTATTAAAAATACAAGAATTGCGATTGCGAGAATGTATTCCCAAGTGAATGCTATTGCCAAAATCCAAAGTGTTATTCCTATTGCTTTATTCATAGTTTTTATCCTTTCTATATTTTTAGGATAAAATACATTTGCGACAAAAATGGTCGCAAAATAATTATTTATTTAAATTCTATAACCATAATTTCTGGAGGGCAGTTAAAACGTAAGGGAAGAATACTAACGCCAATTCCTCTAGTTGTTATAATTCTTTTTCCGTCAATTTCTTTTAATCCATATAAAAATCTATCTTTATAAATTGAACCTGTTAAAATTGCACCAATAAAAGGCAATACAACTTGACCGCCGTGAGTGTGACCAGCAAGTATTAAATTGACATTATTAGGAATTTTATAAAATTCATCTGGTGAATGTGTTAGTAAAATAATTGGTTCTTTTGTTCCTGCTAATGCTTTATTAATAAGTTTTTTGTTTTTGTGTTTGTATTGTATCCCTACTATATAGATGTCTTTACCATTTATATTTATTTTTATATTTTCATTATTTAGAACTGTAATGTTATATTGTTCTAATGCCGTTCTTATTTTTTCTGTACCAAGATATTTATCGTGGTTGCCTAAAGAAGTATAATACCCATATTTTGATTTGATATTGCCAAGACCTTTTGCAATTTTATTAATTGGCATTGTTAAGAGTTCAGAGTGTCCACTAACGTAATCACCAGCAGATAAAACAATATCTGCATCTTGCTCATTAATTTTTTTTACAATTTTTTCTAATCTTTTTTGTTGATGTGGTTTTATATGAAAATCAGAAGCGAAAACAATTTTTATTCCTTTTAATTCTTCATCAAAAAGTGTAATTTTTGTCACTTCTAATTTATTAGGCTCAAAGTAAAAACAGTATGCCAGCATACCTGTCAATAAAAGTAAAAAGAAATATAGTATTGTTTGTTTCATTTTTTATTATTTGTAATTTCCACTGCTAATTATATTTTAACATAACGACAATAATGGTCATATGTGATAAAATATTTTCTGAAAAAGAGAGGTTAATATGTCAGAAGATAAACCAAGGTATTCTAGAGTTTCTGATATTTTAGATTTAGCTATTTATATGTCGTCTAAAATTCAAGGTGTTACTATTAATGAAATAGCTGGAAGATATAACGTTTCACGTAGAACAGCTGAGCGTATGCGTGATAGTTTAACTTGTATTTTCCCGTCAGTTGATGAAATACCAACAAAAGACTCTCAAAAACATTGGGGGTTTATTAATTATTCAATAAGTCATTTAATCTCTTTTACTCCAAAAGAAATTGGAAATATTGAGCAACTTCAAAGACGTACAAGCAACCATGAAATGAAAGATGAACTTGCAAAAACTATTGAAAAGTTAAAGTCTCTAAGCAAAAAGAATATTGATTCTATTGAAAATAATATAGATTTATATTTAAGAACAGAAGGTTATGCCGTTCGTCAAATGCCACAATATAAAATTGATATATCTGTGATAGAAGTTATTCGAGATGCTCTTCGACACTCTAAAATGGTTACTGGTATATATCATAATAAGCAAAGGTTACTTGAACCTTTAGGCTTAATTTATGGAGAAAAAATATACTTGGTAGCACGTGAAAAAGCAAAAGGTGCTGATATTTATAATTTCTTATTGCATAAGTTTGATGAATTAAAATCAACAGATATATCGTTTGATAAGGGGGATTTCAATCTTCAAGAATATACAAATAAATCTTTTGGGGTCTATCATGGTGAACCACTTGATGTTAAACTCTCTTTTTCTCAAGAATTGGTTCCAGAAGCAAGTAGATATAATTTTCACCCAACTCAAAAAATAAAAGAAGAAAAAAATGGTACTTTAACTGTTACTTTTAAAGCTAGTGGTAGCAAAGAAATTATGTGGCATGTGTTTAAGTGGGGTGCTGGCTGTAAAATAATAGCACCAAAATCCCTTAAACAAGAATATAAGGACTATTTACAAGCATGTTTAAAAATAATTAGTTGAACTTTTAATTATTTCTTTCGTTATATTTATTGAAGTAGTTGGAGGGTATAAATGAAAAAGATTATATTTGGATTAATTATTTGTACGTTATTTTTAAGTGCGTCTAGTGTTTTTGCAAAGTCGACACATCGTCCAAGTACATACACTCATCATCCTCATCATTATCATTCAAGTTCTTCTTCTAATTATATAGTTCGTAGTGATTACATACGTGATGAACATACCTTCCCCGATTGTATAGAACATTCTTTGATTAAAGAAACAACAGTTAATTATTATTCTAATGGTAGTAAAAGAGTTCATTCTCGTTACACAATTCTTGGTTCAAAAGGTGCCGTTTTAGAATCTGATTGCACTGATGTAAAACATTCAATCTATGATAATAAACACTACATAGTTTTTAAAAAAGGTAAATATTACAAAATTATGGAGGGTAATGGAAATATAATTTCAACGAGGAATTATAAAAAACTTTCAGAATTATCAAAAAATCGATTACTAGCTCGTATTGATAAAAAGTATGGAATTATTGATTTAAATGAAAATATTATTGTTCCAATAAAGTATAAATCTTTTGAAAGTGCAAATAGTGATTTGTATATTGTAAATTTAAATGGATATTATGGAATTTTAAATTCTGAAAATAATATTTTTCTTACAAGTGAATTTGACAAGATAAAACCACTTTATGATACATATATTGTCAAAAAACAAGGGAAATATGGATTAGTTGATATTACTGGTAAATTAATTCTTGATCCAGAACACGATAAAATAACGTCCTTAGGTGAATATATTTTAGTCAAAAAAGCTGGAAAATATGGTTTGTTAGATTATTCTGGTAAGCCTATTTTGGCTTTAACATATAAAAAAATTAAACAGAAAAGAAATGTTTTATATGCAAAAAATCAAAATAATGAATGGATAACAGTTAACTCAAATATATAGTTGATATCCTCTTTTAGTACTATTCTTATTGTAAATTTCTTGAATTATGTTTGAAATAATTGTACAATTAGTACACTTTAGTATAAATAAGAGGTATTTATGAAATTACACTTTCAAACATTATTTGTAGCTATTGGGTTGGGTATAAAACGCAATGGTCACATATTTTTGGCTATTATACTTGGTATTTTATTTGGTAATTGGATACACAATAACCCAGATAAACTTCAAGCAGTTGTTAGCATTTTAGATATTGTTGGACAAGCCTTTATTAGAGTTATCCAAATGGTTGTTATTCCTTTGGTATGTAGTGCAATCGTTGTTGGTATATCTAGCATTGGTGACAGCAAACAAATTGGAAAATTTGGTAAGAAGATGATTATTCTTTATACAATAATCTCTTTAGTGGCTGTTTCAATTGGTACAACATTGGCACTTGTTGTACAACCAGGTGTAGGTTTACATGATTTGATTAGTAAAACTTCCGCTGCTGAAGTTCAAGCGCAAGTTAATGGTTATTTGACTCTTCAACAAGGAATGTTGGGTAATATTTTCTTGGATATGATTCCACAAAATCCTATTGAATCATTAGCTAAAGGTGAAATGATTCCGATTATATTCTTTGCTTTGATTTTTTCTTTAGCGTTGTCTAAAGTAGGTGAAATTAATCGTCCAATAGTTTCTTTCTTTGAATCAGTTTTTGCTGCTACAATGAAATTGACTGATTGGATTATGGTATTTGCTGCACCAGGTATCTTTGCATTAACTACAGTTGCTGTTGCAAACTTTGGTCTACAAATGTTTGTTACAATCTCTAAGTTCTTCTTAGTATTGTTCTCTGGCATATTGTTATTATTCTTTGTTGTTTATCCATTAATGCTAAAATGTTTTTCTAAAGTACCTGTTGGAACATTCTACACAGCTATTATTGAAGCATTGTTAGTTGCGTTTGGTACAGCAAGTAGTTCTGCAACATTGCCATTAACTATAGCTTGTTGTGAAAAAAGAGGTATTTCTCACAAGGTTTGTAGCTTTGTTCTTCCATTAGGTGCTACTCTACATATGGATGGTACAGCATTATTCCAAACAGTTGCGGTGTTATTTTTAACACAAGCTTATGGTGTTGCTTTAGAACCTATTCAAATTGCACAAGTTGCGTTATTATCAATAGTTGCATCTTGTACTTCTGCTGGTATTCCAGGTGCTGGCTTAATTACAATCGCATTGGTATTAAATGGTATTGGATTAACTCCACAACAGTTAGTTGAAGGTTTTGCTTTCTTATTTGCTATTGAAAGAGTTCTAGATATGATTAGGACAACAGCTAACGTAGCATCAGATACTGTTGTTGCAGCTATTATTGCCGATAATGAAAATGAAATTGATTATGACTTATTAAATAATACAGACGAATATAAAGAAATAATCTAGTAGAATTAAATTTAGATAAAAAGAAAAGCTCCCATTTGGGAGCTTTTAAATTTTTTTTTATTTATTTAACTAATCCACCAAAACTTGTTGAATTTCAACATTTGGTTTTCCCAATACTCTCACTAATTCCAATACAGATGCTTTCATTTGGCATTTTTGAGATGTGCCATTAAAAAAGTCTGTATAAAAGCAACCGTCACAAACACAGCCTCTTTTGTAACATTCTAAAGCTGTATTTGTCCATCTTCTAACTGCAATGGATCTACCCATATCTCTGCTTCTAAGCACTAGAAATTCCTCCTTGAATTTATCCCCCAAATTAATGTGTAATGTATATTTTGTAGCATGTACATTCCCTAATCATTAATAATATTATTATATCTGTTTAGACATGCATTTCAAGAAAACAGTATTCAATTATTACGATATGATACAAAATTTAATAATATAAAAGAATGTATATTATATCTATTTGTTGTGCAGTCTGATATCTAGGATTGTCAAGTAAAGTGTAGCAAAATTTTTTATGGCTTGTTTTTTTAATGAAAAAGGAGAAACTATGAAAGTTTTATTAAATAAAAACATTATAGGTACAGCATTTAAAGGCACAACTGCAATTAGAGCTGTAACTGATTCTCATCAAGAAGCAAGAGCAGAAAGTGCTTTTCTGTCAAAGATTGCAAAAGATGCTGAAAAACAAAATAATATTTTATTACTTAATGCTGGTGATTTGTTTGGTGGGGTTTATTCTCGTGATTTAATGTCTGATTTATATATACAGTTTAAAAAATCACATCCAAATGTTGAAGTTGTTATGACTATTGGTAATAATGATTTTATTTCTGTTCAAGACAAATATGCTCCTAAAAATCCTACTGATAAAAGAAGTCCAATTCAATTTTTTAAAGATACAATTAAAGATTTTGAAGAAAATGGAATTAATGTAGTTTGTGCAAATGTTAAAGATAAAGATACTGGTAAATATCCCGATTGGATAAAGCCATATACTATTGTTGAGCGCGACGGTGATAGACTTTTTGTTACTGGTTTTTGTGTTGATAGATTACCAAATAAAGCATTAAATATTGATGTTATTAGTCAAACTGAATCTTTTGATGAATTAAAGTCCGCAATTGAGGCAGAACAACCAGATTCTATAATTGTTTTAAATCATGATTATGCAAACACTAGTCGTCAATTATTTGACTATGCTAAAAAACAAGGAATAAAAATTGATTTAATAGTTGGTGGACATGACCACGATAATCCAAAAGTAGAGAGTGATATAAATTTATATTTTCCAAAAACATTTAGTAAAAGTATGTTTGAAATGGATTTGAAAATTCGAGATAATATACATAGATTGTTAAATATTAAAGAAGTAAGTAGTGATGGATTACCTATTTCAAATGAATTTGAAGCTGTTGTAAAACCTTATGAGGAAAAATCTGGTATTTTAGATAAAGTTGCACCTCATGTATTAAATTTACCAAAATTTTATGCTCATCCTGGTTCATTAGGAACATTTATTGCAGACGGAATAAAAGATATTAGTGGTGTAGATGCTGCTTTCTTTGCTTCAAATGTTGTTAGAGTTCCTCTTTATTATAAAGAAGGTGCTGATATTTTAAATTATGATACACGAAAAATTATTACTTTTGATTCAACCGTTCAACGTGCAGATTTATCTGTTGAAGCATTGAAAGAAGTTTTAAATTCAGCACTTGAAAGTAGATTAAAATTAGGTGAACAAAATGCTAGATTTTTACAGTGTTCAAGCAACATAAAAATCTTTTGTGAAGGTAATTCATCTGATAAGTCATATGTAATCAAGCAAATATTTTTAAATGAAGAACCATTACTTGATGATAATGGAAATCCAATTGATTCAGAAAGAATAATTAGTTGTGCTTTTGACAATTACATTCCGACTGATGGTAGGAGTGCATCTCTTGCTAATGCCTCAAAGGAAAATGTTCTTAATGAACAAGGTTCAAAATTAAGAATTGATGAAGTATTAAAAAGACAACTTCAAAGTGCAGTGGATAAATACCCAAAAGGAATGACGTATCCTAAATTCGTTTTAGAAGAAACTATTCTTTAAAAAAAAGAGCCAATATATATTGGCTCTTTTTAATTATCTAAAGTTAACTGTTGGAAATTTCTTTATTAATCCAGATTTTATATTGTTAACCTCTTTATCAATTACCTCATCTGTGAGAGTAGCTTCCTCATTTTGAAGAGTTATTCTATATGCAAGGCTCTTATATCCTTCTTGAATGTGTTCACCTTCATAAATGTCAAATAAGTTCGCACCTTTGAATAGTTTGCTATCAGCACTTTTCTTAATTGCTAGTACTATTTGTTCGTTACTAACTTCTTTTTCAATTGCAAAAGAGATATCTCTTTGAACTTCTGGGAATTGTGGTAATTGTTTGTATTTTACAACATTACAAGCTGCTGCTTGGACTAATTTACCTAAGTTTAATTCAAATAAAAATACGTTTTGGTTTATTTTCATTTTATCTTTAATTATTGGGTAAATTTCTCCAAAGTAGCCAATTATTTCTGGTGTTTTACCAAGTAGAACAACTTTAGCACTTCTTCCTGGATGTAAGTATTCACAATCTGTTGCGGGGTTTAGTTTTACTCGTCCTGATATGTTTAATAAGTTGAATAAGCTTTCTAAAATACCTTTTAGAGTATAGAAATCAACTTTTTCAGATTTTTTCCATAAGTTTTGATTTGTATCACCAGTAATTATCCCTGATATCATTTGATTTTCTTCAACACCACTATCAATCTTTTCTGCAGGTTTCTTTATGAAATAAGTTTTGCCCATTTCATATAACCAAATATTCTTTTGCCCATTGTCAAAGTTATATTTTAACGTACTTAACATATTGGCAATAGTTGTTTGTCGTAGCATTGTATGGTCTTCTGATTGTGGATTTTGAACAAATACAGCTTCTTCTTTGTTATATGTTAAACCAAATTGTTTTAGTAATGGTTCGCCAATTAATGATGAAGTCATTGCTTCACTAAATCCATAACCTAAAAACATGTTGTTAATTGCTTTTAATAGCGTTGCTTCTTTAGATATTTCTGGTGATTGAGTTTTATTTGGAAGTGTTGGTGTGACTTTATCATAGCCATAAATTCTTGCTATTTCTTCAATTAGGTCAACTTCTTGTCTTACGTCATTTACTCTGAAGCTTGGAGTTTTAAATTTTGCAGCTGCAACATTTTGACCTAAAAGTTCAAAACCAAGATTTTCAAGTATTTCAATACATTTATTTGAAGGAATTTCTGTTCCTAAAATTCTTTTTACTTGGTTAAATCTTAATGTGATTTCAATATTTTCTGCTTGATTGTCACCAGTTTCAACAATTCCTTCAACTTTTGCATCTGCATACTCAGTTAAAAGTTGCATTGCTCTTAACAAAGCTGGTTTTGTATTTTCAATGTCAACACCACGTTCAAATCTTGCACAAGCTTCACTTCTATAACCAATGCTTCTTGCATTTTTTCTATTTGTTGGGGCTGTAAAATATGCTGATTCTAATACAATATTTTTTGTATTTGTATCAACTTCAGAATTTTCTGCACCAAAAACACCAGCTACACAAACTCCGGTTTCTTTTGTTGCACAAAGAATAGAGTCATTATTTAATTTTCTTTCAACACCGTCGAGTGTAACAATAGTTTCACCTTCAGTTGCTCTTCTGACACAAATATAGCCATTTAACTTATCCATATCAAAAGAGTGTAGTGGTTGACCGTACTCTAGTAAAACATAGTTTGTAATATCTACAACATTATTAATTGAACGTATTCCGCAAGCTTCGAGTCTTCTTTTCATCCAGCTTGGTGATGGTTTTATTACAACATCTTTTAAAATACCAGCAGAATAGTATTTACAAGCATCTTTTGCTATAATTTCTACTTCAAATTTATCTGTAGATAAGTCTTTTGTTGATTCTAATTTTGAGAAATTTAATTTTTTGTTAAATAGAGATGCGATTTCACGAGCTACACCAATAACAGACATTTCATCACCTCTATTTGCTGTTGGTGCAACATCAATTATTGTATCTTCTTGAATGTTTAGTAATTCTTCAAGTTTTGTACCTAATCTAATATCATCAAAAAGTCTATTTAAAATTAATATGCCGTCTTCCTCTTGCATTGTTTCAAGCCCAAGCTCATCTTGTGAACACAACATACCTTGAGACTCTACACCACGTATTACAGCTGGAGTTAGTTCAAATTGCTCGCCTGTTTTTCTGTTTAAAACTTTAGAACCAACTGAAGCATATGGAATAATTTGACCTACTTCAATATTTTGTGCCCCACATACGACTGTTTTAATAGTAGTACCTAAATTAACATCAACTAAATGCAATTTATCAGCGTTTGGATGTTGTTTAATGTCTTTTATTTGTGCTGTTATAATATTAGTAAACTTTGGACCAGTAGTTTCTATTTCTTCTACTTCTAAACCACTCATTGTAAGTTCATGAACAATTTGTTCAACTGTTAAATCGCTAATATCTACAAATTCATTTAGCCATTCTAATGATATTTTCATCTTAAATTCCTCTTTAAAACCTTTTAATTAATTGTAGTATAAAGAAATTTTTATGTCACGAAACATTACTAATATTAAATTTTTTGCCAAAAACTGATTGTCAGATAAAATTGTTATATGAATAAACTTCTTACACCTAAATTTATTATATTTTTTATATTTGCACTGTTAACAGTGTTTGTTTACATGTTTTCTTCAACATTTTGTGATAGAAAAGTTAATGACTTTTTTACAAAGGTTTTTACTTCTGTTCAAAATAATAAGCCCAGTGATGATGTTGTATTAGTTGTTATAGATGATAAATCTGTTAATCAAGTTTCATGGCCTTGGCAACGTGATTTATTTTCTGATATTTTTGATTTTCTAGAAAAAGAAGCTGGTGCAAAATCTGTTGTTTTTCAAAACTTAGTTGTTTATCCTGATACTTATTATCCAGAGAGTGATGAAGTTTTTTATAAAAGACTCCAATCTCAAGAAAAGCTTATTAACAGTTATTTATTATTAAACTCTAATATTGCTGGTGATGTATTGCCAACTGATTATATTCCATTATTTGAAGCTAAATCTAATGTTTATATTTTAGATTCTCGTTCTCAGCATTATAGTTCTTCTTATAAAGGGATAATTAAACTATCAAGAGATTTTTTAACTAATGTTCGCTTTCTTGCATCATCCATTATTCCAGAAGATACTGATGAAGTTGTTAGAAAATACATGCCAGTTGTTCAATTTCAAGGAAATCTTTATCCTTCATTAGCATTAAGTGCTTATTCAATGTATATGGGAATTGACTCTTTTGTTCTTAGAGATGATTATTTGTGTTCTGCAGACGATTGTAAAACTTTAAAAATGCCAATATCTTATGAAAAAAGTACAGATTATATTGGTAATAATTTTTATGGACTTTTAACGAATATAAAGTGGTATAAACCATTAAATACGTACTATTCACATAAAACATATTCCGCAATTGATGTTTTAGTTTCTTATTATGCAATAAAAGACGGAAAAACTCCGAAAATATCCCCTCAAGAATTTAAAGATAAAATAGTTATTATTGGGCTAAATGCCGATAAAAATGTTTGGGAGCAGTTAAGTGAAACTCCAATATTAAAAAAACAAGCTGATATTGATGTTCACGCTACAATGATTAGTAACTTACTTTCTAATTCATTTAAAACTGTGGGTAATAACACTCATGCATTATTAATTATGTGTTTGTTTTCTCTATTTATTATTAGAGGGTTTAAAAATTTTAAAAATAATTTGTTATTTGCTCTCTCTTTTTCTGTAATTTATTTAATATTCTATATTTATCAATATTTCATGAATGTGTATGTTCCCCCAATTACTCCAATTATTATATTTTTTACAGTGGCTATTTTGAAAAATTTCTTTGCTGTTGCTACAACAGATAAGACAAGTGAAATGATTAAACAAGCAATGGGAAAATATATTTCTAAAGACGTTATGAAGAAGGTTATATCAAATATTGATAGATTAAAACCTGGTGGTACAAGGTCTGTTGTGACAATTTTGTTTGTTGATATTCGTAATTTTACCCAAATTTCAGAGGAACTTTCTCCGCAAGAAGTATCTTCAATTTTAAATGAATATTTTTCTACAATTTCACCTGTAATTGCAAAATATAATGGTATTGTGAATAAATATATGGGTGATGGTTTACTCGCTATCTTTGGTGAACCAATAAAATCTGATGAACACTCTTTAAATGCAATAAAATGCGGTATTGAAATTACTGATAAGGTTAAAGTTTTGCGTGAAAAACTACTCTCAGAAGGCAAACCTAAAATTTCTATTGGTATTGGTATAAATACTGGTGAAGTGTTTGCTGGTAATATTGGTACTGATGAACGTTTAGAGTATACTGTAATCGGTGATAATGTTAACCTTGCATACAGAATTGAAGCATACAATCAACTTTTAAAAACACAATTTTTAATTAGTGAATATACGTATCAATTTGTAAAAGATAAAGTTGAGGTTGTTAAGTTGTCTCAAGTTTCAATTAAAGGTAAATCAAGACCAATTGACATATATGAAGTTTTAAGAATAAAGAACAATGACTGAAAATTATCTTGATAGTATTGATTTAGAACAAATAAAATGTGCCATTCAAGTAGAAGAAAAATACAAATATATAAATATAATGGGACGTGAAGTCGCGTTTTCTGTCTTTATGCTTAAACAAATAAAATTAATATATAAGAAATCGTCTAAAAATGTAAAGTGGATTCCAATTATAGAAGCTTTTGAACATTATGCGCACGAGAATATTTTTCAGCGAAAAAAAACTATAAATAGATTTGTTTCATTATTGAAAAGTGAACTCAATTTGGATAATAAGAAAATTGTTAATGAATCACCTACCATAGAAACTTCACTTTATGATGCAGATGTAGTTATGCTTAAAGGTGTTGGACCTAAATTTGGTTATCTTTTGAACAAACTTGGAATATTTTCAATTTTTGATTTAATCAGTTATTATCCAAAAAAATATATTGATTATTCTCATCGTTCTTTGATTTGTAGTTTACGAGAAGGTCAAACTACAACTATATATGGTCAAATTACTACTGTAAAAACTTTTACTACTAAAAAGAATTTAACTATTATTAAAGTCACTATTACTGATGAATCTTCTTCACTAGAATTAAGCTTCTTTTATTCAAAAGTAAATAAATTTACCATTGAAAAATATAAGGCTCAATTCCCTAAAGGTGCATATATTACAGTTTCTGGTACAGTCAAATTTGATAAATATTTAGGAAAGATGACTATAGATAAACCCCAATATGAAATTGTCAGTGATGTCACTTCGGATAGAGAAAATCTAAATCTTGGAAGAATAGTTCCAGTGTATCCATTAGTTGAAAACCTAAACATAAAAGCCTTAAGAAAAGCTATACACAATGCTATTGAGCTTCATAAACAATCTATTAAGGATATATTACCTTCTGAAATAATAGATAAACACGATTTTTTACCAAAAAGAGATGCAATAAATATAATTCATTTCCCCAAAAATGATGATGAATTAGAAAAAGCAAGGTTTATGCTTGTTTATGAAGAATTGTTTTTGTTGCAATTAAAAATGCTTTCAATCCGAAATATAACATCCTCAACATATAAAACGGTTGCTTTAAATATAAAAGAAAATGGTTTAGTAAATACATTTATTAAAAGTTTGCCGTTTGAGTTAACTTCGGCACAAAAGCGCGCTATAAATGAAATTTTAAATGATATAAATTCTGATAAACCTATGCAGAGATTACTTCAAGGTGATGTTGGTAGTGGTAAAACAGTTGTTGCTTGTATAATGTTGCTTGCTGCTATAGAAAATGGATTTCAGACTGCGATAATGGCACCTACTGAAATACTTGCACAACAACATTTTAATAATTTTGTTAAGTGGTTAACTCCTTTAGGAATAAATGTTGCTTTATTTACTTCTTCAAACTCTAAAAAATTAAGAACTAAATTAGAGACTGATTTAAGAAATGGACAGATAAATATCGCTGTTGGTACTCATTCTTTAATTCAAGACAATATTGAGTTTAATAACCTTGGTGCTATTGTTATTGATGAACAACACAGATTTGGTGTTAAACAAAGAAATTTATTAAGAACTAAGGCAGAAATTCCACAAATGTTAACAATGACAGCGACTCCAATTCCAAGGACTCTTGCTTTAACCGTTCATGGTGATTTGGATTTAACTATTATTGATGAACTACCTAAAGGAAGGTTGCCAATTAAAACTGCCCTTATTCCAGCTTCACAAAGAAAAAAAGCTCATAAATTAATTTTAGATGAAGTTGAAAAAGGTAGGCAAGCTTATATTGTATTTCCGTTAATAGAGGAATCTGAAACTTTATCTGCAAAAGCTGCAACAAAAGAAGCTGAAGAATTGCAAAAAGGTGTTTTTTCTAACTTGAGGGTTGGACTTTTGCACGGGAAAATGAAACCAGATGAAAAAGATTCAGTAATGTTAGCATTTAAAAATAAAGAGTATGATGTACTTGTTTCAACAACTGTTGTTGAAGTAGGAGTTGATGTACCAAATGCAACCGTAATTGTTATCGAAAATGCTGAAAGATTTGGTTTATCTTCTTTACATCAATTACGTGGACGTGTTGGTAGAAATGATTTACAGTCATACTGTGTACTTGTTTCTTCAACAAAAAATGAAGATACTATTAAACGCCTTGATGTTCTTGTTCAAACTAATGACGGGTTTATTATTGCTGAGAAAGATTTGGAAATACGTGGTCCAGGAGAATTCTTAGGACTAAGACAAAGTGGTGTTCTAGAACTTAGATTAGCTGATTTAACCAAAGATTTATATATCCTTGAAATGGCAAGAAATGAAGCAAAAGATTATGTTAAAAACCATTCTCAAGACGAATTTTCTGAAGAATTAAAAGAATATTTAAGTTCTTCTTTAAGTTCTGTTTATGATATTTAATTATTTCGTTTTTACATATACTACTAAGAACCAATCACCTGCTTTTGTAAGGCTTTCAAGTTCTAATTCTTTATCAAAGGTATATAAAATGTTGTTTATAAGATGTGAAAACGCTAAAAAAACTATATTAGTTTGTTTGTATTTTTTATCATTTTCAATAATTTTTTGAACATCATAGTTTGTATATATTGAAATGTTTTTCATATATACGAGTGCTATTCTATCTCCTTTTCTCATATTTGAAATATATTCTGTTTTAATATATTCTACAAGTCTTTTATTAGGGTATGTTTTAAAATACTCTCTATAAATATTTTTTCCTTGGCTTATCATTCTTACATATTCGTCATAACTATCTACTTCGAACATAAGTTCTTGAAAGTTTGATTTATGTATTGATGAATAATTATAATTAGCTTTTTCATCTATATATTTTTCAAATCTATTTGTATCATAAAAAGTTAAGATAACTTGGTCTGAACTCTTTAGTTTTGTAGCTTTTAATAATTTTATTGGTGCGTAATGCCCTTCTGTACGAGTTCTTTTATGAACAGCATTGCTTGCAAAACATAAATAAAATAGATTTATTGTGATAAATAAGATAATTGATACCTTTTTTAAATAGTTTCTTTTTATCGAAAGTAGTCCTATTGATAACGCAATAATCAATGTAGGATAAATTTCAACAGAGTATTTAGTTAGTAAAATCATTCGACCAGAAATTGATACCAAAATTAAAAAAATCAAAAAGATTAGCGATGATAAAAGAGCATAGTTTAGCGGCTTCTTATTCTGTTTTATAGATATAAGAATTGAGATAATTGCAATAACTGTTGGAATAATTGCAAAAAATATAAAATCCCATTTTATTTCTTCGTTAGAAAATACTAATTTAATAAAAGAGCTTGGAGGAGAAAGTATGCTTAACTGTATTGGTGAAAAATAATCTGTAAACAAAAATAATACTTTAGAAAAATTGAATTGTGACCAAAATTGAGATAGTGAAGGTGTAAATATAATATTAATTATTAAAGGCGAAAGAAGTATTAAACAAAATATTATTGGACTTATTTTTTTTAATAAATTAATAAGTTTTTTGAATATTTCTTTATTTTTTTCATTATGTTTATAAAAGTAATATAGTATAACTATAAAATTAATTCCTGCAAATGCAATACCTAAAGTATGTGTAAAAAATAGCATTATATTTGATATGATAAAAAATAGTATATTTTTCTTATTTTGTTCTTTTATTAATTTTAAAAAGAAAAGAAGTTGAATTGATGAAAATAAAAATATTAAACTATATAATCTCATTTCTTGCGCAAAATATATATTAAATGAGCTAATTGCTGTTAGCGTTGCAGCCATCAGACCAATTTTTTCATCTTTGAATTCTTTTCCAACAAAATACATTATAATTACACTAAGAAGTGATGGTATTACAGATGATAATCTTAAAGTGTAGTCTGTGTCACCAAATAGAAACATCCAGAGCTTTAAATATATATAGTAAAAAGGCATATGGCAGTTTTTCATTAATTCTGAAATAAAATCAGTAATAGAATTTTTAGAGGCAATATACCAACCCATATATTCATCGTTCCAAAGTCCTTCTGGCTTGTCTAGCATATATATTCTGAATAAAAATGCAATTATAAAAATAACAAATAGTTTAAAAAATGTATTGTTTTTCATGTATATTTCTTTTTTCATGTTAGTATTAAAGTAATTTTATCATATATTGATTTGGTGAGTATGAAATTAATAATTCAAATACCTTGTTATAATGAAGAAATTGCTCTTCCTGTTACTTTATCTCAATTGCCGAAACAGATTGAAGGTATTGATGAAATTGAGGTTTTGATTATTGATGACGGGTCTAATGATAGAACTGTTGAAATTGCAAAAGAGTATGGTGTAAATCATATTGAAATATCTACTCATCACAGAGGTTTAGCTAAAACATTTATGGCAGGTATTCATAGAGCTTTAGCTGAAGGTGCTGATATTATCGTAAATACTGATGCTGATAATCAATATTGTGCGGATGATATACAAAAGCTTGTTATGCCAATTCTTGAAAAGAAAGCAGATATTGTTATTGGTGCTCGTCCAATTAAGGACATTAAAGAATTTTCGCCTTTAAAGAAGTTTTTGCAATTTTTAGGCTCAAAAGTTGTTCGTTTACTTAGTTCAACTGCAACTGACGATGCTCCAAGTGGTTTCCGTGCTTTTACACGTGATGCTGCGTTGGCTTTGAATGTTTTTGATAATTATACATATACTATCGAAACAGTTATTCAGTCTAAAACAAAGGGTTTGCATATTGTTTCAGTTCCAATTAGAGTTAATTCTTGTTTTAGAAAATCTCGGTTGGTTAAAAATATTTTTACTTATATTCAAAAAAATTCTTTTACAATTTTAAGAATGTTTATTATTTATAGACCATTTAGATTTTTTGCAACAATTGGTGGTTTTATTACTTTAGTTGGTGTAGCCCTTTTATCTAGATTTTTATTTTTATACTTTTTAGATAATGGTGCTGGACATATTCAATCATTAATTATATCTTCAATACTTGTAATTACTGGTTTTCAAATAATTATTTTTGGTGTTTTGGCTGATTTGTTATCTATTAATAGAAAGCTTATAGAAGATATTCAAATTAGAGTTAAGAAGATAGAAAATAAATAGCCACAGTTTTTAGTCAGTTGACTAAGATAGAATTTTTTATGATTAGAACATAATTTTTATATGAAATATTGTGTTTTATTTTTAGTTTATTTTTTCATATGTTTACCTATGTTTTCTGCAACGATTTCAGAATATATTGATTCTTATACAAAAGAATTTGAAACAGAAAGTTATAAGTCTTTTACTCAAATAATTAAGGGGCAAGCATCAATTTCTGACTATGAAAAACAGCTCATTTTAGATAGAGAAATATCAAATGAACTAAATTCTTCGTTCATATATACGGATTTAGAAGAGTGTATTTATATTGCTTTAAATAAGAATTTTGATATAAAAATTTCTGAAGCAGAAAACCTTCAAGCGTATTGGTTGAATAAAAATGCACAATTTCAGTTATTGCCCAATGCTTACTATAACTTTAATATTATGAATTTAGGTGGTAATTTTTTAGTAGGTGGTATAGTTGCAACAACAGCGCATGAAGTTGCTATTCAAAGTAAGGTTGGTGTTGAATGGTCAACAATTAATCAAGGAAAATATTTCTTTTATCTTGCTCAAACTCGCAACGCTTTAGAATCAACAAAGGCTGCATTAGAGTTTTCAAAAGATGAAATTGTCTTGAGAACGGTTGAAGCGTATTATGATGTCCTTGGCTATAAAATGGAAATAGAGGTTCAAAAAACAAATTTATTTGATAGAGTAGAACAGTTAAAATATACAAAGGCCCGTTATGATGCAGGTCTGGGGACATATTATGATGTTAAAAGAGCTCAAGCAGAAGTAGCTGGCGCACAACAATCTTATACTGATACTCTAAATGCTTTTAGATTGAGTCAAGCAAATTTGGCTAACATTTTAGGTGTTGATATTTTTGATGCTGTGTATCCTTTTGAAATTGCTGTAGATGCTAGAGTACTTATTGATACAACTTTTTCTCTTGATGAATTATATAAACAAGCCATGGAATCAAGAGAAGATGTAAAAGCAAAAATTGCAGAAGTTAATACCTATCGTGCTATAAGAAGTTCAAACTATATGGATATTATTCCGGCTGTGACTTTTTCTTATCAAAATGGATATGTTGGAACCGTTAGAAGAGGAATGTTTCCAAATAATAGTGTGGCACTTGATGTTCGTGCAAGTTTAGGAAAAAATTTATTAATGGGGACTATTACTCAACTAAAATCCGATTCAGCTCTTGTTAAACAAAAAAAATTAGAATTAATCAATTTAAAAAGAAAAATTAAAGAAGATATCTTGAATTCATACTATAATTCATTAAATTCTAAAAAAAATGTTGAAGCAGCCAAAGTAGAAGTTGAGGCTGCGGATGTTAGTTTAGATCTTTCTCTCGCAAATATGAAAGCTGGTGATGCTACCTTTATTGATGTAATTGCGTCACAAAACTTAAAAGTTCAAGCAAACATCAATTTAATTAAAAGTATGATAGAATACAATAAGGCGCAAACAAAACTTTTGTTTGATATTGGTCTCATTAGTCCTAAAAACGTATTAAAAGATTATGTATCTATGTATTAATAGAAAGAGTCACTATGAATTTTATCAAAAAATTTTTTTCCAAAATATTTTCTGCAAAAAAAACAAATATGGAACTTGAAATATATGAACAACCTGATGTTATATTCGAATTAATAAGAAAATATGTTAAAAAAGATTATTCAATTAACATTGAACTTCCTGAAAATATTTCTAAAATTGCATTAATAGCAAGTGGTTCATCATATCATAGTGCTACAATTGCTGCTAATTTTATGAGAACACATGTTCATTGTGAAGCACAATCATATTATGCTAGTGAAGTTTTTCTTGCAGAAAATTTTGATGTTGATACAGAAACTCTATATATATTTATTTCTCAATCTGGGGAAACTGCTGATACTAATAAGTCTTTAGAACGCATTTCATCAAAAACAGATAAAATATTAGCAATTACAAATACTAAAAATTCAACTTTGTATAATTCTGCAAAATATAGACTTTTAATCCATGCCGGTGTTGAAAAATCTATTGCTTCAACAAAGGCAATGTGTGCACAAATGTTCTGTTTGTTCTTGGTTGCTGCTAAATTAATGCAAAAAAAGGAACTTCCTTCAATTTCTTTTTTAGATGAACTTTTAAATGTTCCAGAATACGTAAAAAATGCTTTTATTCATAGAAAAGAAATTAAAGAATATGCGAAGTCATTATCTGAATACGATAATGCTGCTGTTTTGGCGTCTGGAATGTTTTATCCTTTAGCAAAAGAGTCTGCATTAAAAATAAAAGAAACATCTTATATTAATACGACAGCTTATCCTACTGGTGAATTTTTACATGGTCATATTGCAATTTTAAATAAAAAATGTGCTGTAATTTCATTCATAAACAATAAAAATGTTGAATTTACTCTTGATGTATTGAATAATATCTATAAAAATTATAAAACCCATTCTTTGATAATTTCAGCAAAAGATTTACCTCAAAATCAATTTCAAGAAAATGTGTTATATGTAAAAACTGCTAGTGATATTGATTTTATATTTTCAACGCTAGTAATAACTCAATTACTTGCCTTTGAAACGGCTGTTTGTCTTGGTAGAGATATTGATAAGCCAGTTGGTTTATCAAAAATTGTTAAATAGTTTAAAAATATTAGCAATTAATAATATTTACCCGTTTTATAGGTATAGTTATGAGAATTTCACTAAATACTTTTAATAATTATTCAAATATCGTAAAAAATGCTATTACTAGTCCATTTCGACCTAGTAATACATCTTTTGTACCATTAAAAGCTGATACAGTATCTTTTTCTGGAAGTGCAAAATTAGTTGGTGGAGACATGAAATTTGCTCCAACAGATAGTTTATGTAGACAAGTTAGTGAAAATGCCGAACCAGCAAGATTTTTACTTGAAACTATATTAGATAATTATCTTGGTCAATATAAATTTGATTCTAAGCGTGATAATCCAAAAGAAAAGCCTATACAAGATATTAAAACTAGAAAAAAATCATCATCATCAATTCGTGAAAAGGTTGTTTCTAAATATTCTAAGTGTACTAATTCAGAAGGCAATGCGTTTGCAGAAACTGTTTTTAATTCACTTTCTGCAAATTTCCCAATGTCTCCAACATCTGATCCAAAAGTAGTTTTAGATGACATTAAAAGAGCAACAAAATATTCTTATTCAGAAGATATTAGAATGTCTCCGTATGCGAATGTTGATATGTTCTTTGATGATATTATTGCCGAATTACAGTTATATGGTCATTTTGACTTTAATGCTGTTTCAGAACAAAGAAGAGATGTTATCTTTAATTTAATAAAATCAGATTTAAAAGCTGCTAATGATGATGCTCATCATATTGAAGGTAGATTTTATGACCCAACGATTGTGAAAGGTATAAAGCATTGGGCAAATGATATTATTGGTGGTCGTGTAATTATGCGTGAACCTGGTCCAGAGTATACTGGAATTGTTCTAGATGGTCTTATGCAAGCTGTGAATGACGGTGTTCTTAAAATAACATCTATAGAAAATAACGTTCCTAATCCAGATAAAATTCCAACTAATAAAAAACAAAATGACTATGTATATGCAACAAATAAGCAGTTGCAAGCCCTTGCTGATGCTGCAAATGCTCCGTTGATTGAGAATGTTTCAAAATCTGGCTATTTGTCAGTACATATTGATATTGCATTGGATGATAAACTTCTAGAAATGTATAATGGTGTTTTTGAAGGTTTTTCTGGTGAAATACAAATCATTGGTGAAGATGTTCTTAAATTAAAAGAAGTTGAAGATTTATGTTATAAATTAAAAGACAATAAGAACGCTATTCATGTAGACTATAAGCCTTTCATTGATTATTTTACTGAATACTATAAAGGTGATGATGTAAAAAAAGCTTTTGATGATTATACATATGCTTTATATCTTTCACAACGCGCAATACCTTCTAATTCTGGAAATAATTATTTTTTCCCTTCCATTGCTGAACTTGGTTTCGCTGATAGAGTTCCTGAAGAATTAGATTTTAATAAATTAAGAAAAATTAAAGAATATTGTGATATTAAGCACGAAGAAACTCAGAAAAAAGAAAAAGAAGAATATGATCGCAAGATGCTTGAAAAGAAACCTGTTCAAAGAATGAAGAAACATCGTGATATTAATACTGTTAAAAAAGCAATTACTTATACTTACTCATAACGCTTCATTGTTTTGTTGATTATGTGAGATAAAATAGGAACGTAGAATATTTTTCCAATAAATATTCCTATTGTTATGTATATTAGTAATATGTATATTAATAATTCAAAAATACTGAATGAAAAATAAAAAATTGAGATAACTTTTATTGAAATAAACCAATTTATTGTTGCTATAGCACCGGTTAAAAATGGGATTAAAGCTAAAACAGAAAGAATAATATCAAGAATTAGTTTGAAAATAGCTAAAAATATTGATATAACAAGTGACTGTACAATATTATATTTAAGAAAAAATTTTAAATGTTTTTTTGTAACGAAAGCAATAATCAGCCAAATTAGACCAACAATTCCCATTGAAAAATAGGATAAAATTGAAATGATTTTTTCCAATGGTTGAACTTTATAACTATTATTCATTGATTTCCTCATCTTTGTTCTTCATATATTCTTGGATTATTTCAATATAGATTAGTTTTAACTCATCATTATCTGGTTCAATATCAATTGCTTGTTTATATGAAGAAATAGCTGAACGCAAGTCTTTTACCATTACATATGTATTACCTAGCAATGTATATGCGTTTGAATTTGCTGGTTCTATCTCTATAACCCTTTTATATAGCTCTATAGCATCTTCATTTTTATGTTCAGAACAATATAAGTTTCCTAAAAGTATGTATGCATTAGATAAATTTGGCTGTAGCGCAATTGCTTTATTATACATATCAATAGCTTTATTAAGCTTGCCTTGTTCATATAAAGATATACCATAGCAAATATAAGCTTGATAGTAATTTTCGTTTTCTTTTATTACTGAATTAAATAGTTTGTTTGCTTCTTTATAATTATGCGAAGAAGAATATGCGTTAGCGCAATAAAGTTTGTACATAATATTTTCTGGAGAAAGTTTTATTGCCTTTTTGAATAAAGAAACAGATTCATCGTATCTTTCAAGTTTAGATAAAACAAAAGCAAGATTTGTGTAGTTTTCTGGTATATCATTCTTTAATTTTAGTGCTTTTTCGTGGTAGATTAGTGCTTCTTCATAGTTACCTTGATCTTGGTATAAAAGAGCAATTGCAGTATATACTTGATAATTAGATTTATCCATATTCAATGCTTTTATATAGTTAGACATTGCCTGTCTAAATTCACCAATTTCAGCGTATGCATTACCAAGATTAAAATACACTGATATATTGTCTACACCAAGATTTGCAGCTCTTGAATAATAATTAATTGCTTTGTAGTAATCATATTTGCAGAAATATAAGCTACCTAAGTTTGTTAATGCAACAAAATTTGATTTTTCAAAGCTTAATAAGCTTTCATAAACATTAATCGCAAGGTCATACTCATTATTGTATAAGTATAAATTTGCCAATTGTAGATAAGACTCAGAATTATTTGGATTATTAACAATCTTTTTTATTAAATCTTCGATTAGTTGTATATTGTTTTGCATTTCCATATAGTAATTATACTAAATAATAAATCTAGTAGCAAATAAAATCATATTAGAATCTGGCTTATTTGAATAATTTCTATTTGCAAAGTTTAGCATAAATTTCATATTTTTGAATATTTTGTATGTTGCTCCGAGAGTATATTCTTGGCAATAGTCTCTAGAAACTGTTTTATCAGCAGTAAAATAATCGTATCTTCCTAAAAGAGATAGTTTTGGCGTTATATCATAGACAACTGATGTATATATGCCATCAGCTTCTTTATTTGAATTTTTTATACCATTATAACCGTCAGCATTTGAATATTCTGTTTTAAAATGAATTTTTTTATAGTCTAGTCCCATAAAAACTGAATAAACGTAGTAACTAGTTTTATAATCACCAACGCTATGTCCAGTACCTATTTTAAGATTTTTAAAATCATCTTCTCTATTTGCTAATGGTTTAAGCATAAAATAGCTTGTAAAATCTAAGCCGTGACCAAATTCTTTCATATAGCGAGTACTATCATAAAGGCCAATATCGTAATCTAAATATTTATAATTAGCTGCATTTCTAATACCTACTGAACGCGCTTCTCCAAACGTTCTACCAAGTTGAGATTTTAAAATGAATTCTTGCTCCATTGTCCCACGTGAACCGTTGTAAGAAACTGGTAGACGTGAGCCTTGACCTATGATGATTTTTTGATTATCAGTTATTTTGTGTGAAATAAAAGCTCGAGATATTTTTTCAGTAAAAGAATTTGAATATCCATCTAAATCTCGTAATAAATTAATATCAAAAGTAGCTTCTGTTCTTCTATCATTAAAGAAAAAAGAAATCATTGGTTCTACAGTTGCAAAATCGTGTTTGAAATATGGGCTATAATGAGCAGTATTATTATATTGTAATTGTCCATCAAAAAGAAATGTTAGCTTGATAGCATCAATAGGTGCATCTTTAAATTCTAGTCCTTTTTTTGAGAATAGTTTTAAAATTGGGGATACTTCTTTTGATTCCTCTATTTTTCCATAATAAACATTTGATAAATACTCTAAATTAAGAGATTCTTTTTCCAACTTAATTTCTTCAATTGCAAAGGAATTAATTGGGATTAATATTAAAATTAATGTTATAAGTATTTTTTTCAAACGTATTCCAGACTATTTAAATTATTTCTTCAAAATATTTTATGGTAGATAATAAACCGTCTCTAACAGAAGTTGAAGGTTGCCAACCAAGTTTTTCTTTTGCAAGAGATATATTTGGTTCTCTTTGAACTGGGTCATCTGCAGGTAACTCTTTGAATATAATTTCTGAATTAGAGTTTGTTAGCTCAATAATTAATTTAGCAAAATCAAGAATAGTATATTCTTCTGGATTACCTAAGTTCATTGGCATTGTGTAATCACTATTCATTAATTTGATTAGAGCATCAACCAAATCTGCAACATAGCAGAAAGCTCTAGTTTGATTACCTTGACCATAAACTGTAATTGGTTCATTTTTTAGTGCTTGTACAATGAAATTAGAAACCACTCTGCCGTCATTTATTGCCATTCTAGGACCATATGTGTTAAATATACGAGCTATTCTTATATCAACGTTATTTTGTCTATGATAATCCATCATAAGAGTTTCAGCACAACGTTTTCCTTCATCGTAGCAACTTCTAATTCCGATTGGATTTACATTCCCCCAATATTCTTCAACTTGAGGATGAACTTTAGGGTCACCATAAACTTCACTTGTACTTGCTTGAAGGATTGTTGCTTTACATCGTTTGGCTAGACCAAGCATATTAATAATGCCCATTACAGATGTTTTAACAGTTTTGATTGGATTATATTGGTAGTGAATTGGTGAAGCTGGACAAGCTAAATTGTAAATTTGGTCAACTTCAGCAAGGTATTCTAATATAACATCGTGTCTTACTAGTTCAAAATGATTGTTACCAATTAAATGTCTAATATTATTTTTTGAACCAGTAAAAAAATTATCTAAACAAATTATGTCATTACCTTCATTTAGTAATCTTTCTGACAAATGTGAACCAATAAATCCTGCACCACCTGTAATTAGTATTCTTTTCAATATTTTATCCTCTATACTGTTTTTTCTTCTAAATTTTTAAATTGCATATCATAAAGATGTTTATATTGACCATCTTTTATATTTAGTAATTGTTCGTGTGTTCCTAATTCAACTAAACAACCATCGTTTATAACAGCAATTCTATCTGCATTCTTAATAGTTGAAAGTCTATGTGCGATTACAAAAACTGTTTTATTTTGCATTAAATTATCTAGTGCTTTTTGAACAATTGCTTCTGATTCATTGTCTAATGCAGATGTAGCTTCATCTAAAATGATAATTGGTGTGTTTCTAATCATTGCTCTTGCAATTGCAACCCTTTGTCTTTGTCCCCCAGATAATGTTAAACCTCTTTCTCCGAGAAGAGTATCTAGACCATCTGGAAGAGTAGAAATTACTTCTTGTAAATGTGATGCTTTAAGTGCTTGTTGAAGCTCTTCTTCTGTTGCATCTGGCTTTGCAAGTAAAATATTTTCTCTGATTGTACCCGTAAACAAGAAATTATCTTGGAATACAAATGAAATATTATTTCTTAAATCAGCTAATTTTATATCTCTAATATCAGTATTATCAATTTTAATACAACCACTATTTACATCGTAAAATCTTGGGATTAAGTTAACTATTGTTGATTTGCCACCACCAGAATTTCCAACAATGGCAAGTGTTTCCCCTTTTGCTACATTTAAGTTGATATTTTTTAAAACTGGTTTATTTTCTACATATTCAAAACAAACGTTTTCAAATGTAATTCCATTTTTAATTTCTGGAACTTGAACAGTATTTTCTTTATCAATAATTTTAGGAACATAATCAAATAATTCAAAAACTCTACCCATTGCAACAAAAATATTTTGTATGTGAGAAAGAGTTCTACCCAGTGATTTTACTGGTTTATAAAGTAATAATAGAGATGTTACAAATGATGCAAAACCACCAGCAGTCATTTGACCGTCATAGATTAATTTTGTTCCGTAGAAAAGAACAAAAGCAATTCCACAAGATGCAATCATGTACATAATTGGAGACATCCAACCAACTCTTTTAGTAAGAGATATTGTTACATTAAAGCTATTTATAATTCCTTGGTTGAAATTTTTGTTTTGTCTTTCTTGTAAGTTATATGCTGTTATTACACGGTTACCAGAATATGTTTCATTCATAGTTGTCATAATATCGCCAGTAATTACCATGTTTTTGTTAGAAACTGATTTTATTTTTTTTCTAATAAGAGAAACTGGTAAAAAAGCAGCTCCAAGAACAACTACCCCAACTAGTGCTAATTTCCAAGAACTATGTAACATAACAACAACGAGTGATACAGCACCGAATACACTAATAATTAATGTTGTCAAGTTATCTACAATACCTTTTGATGCTGTGTCTGGGTCTGATAAGTATCTATTTAAAATTATTCCAGATGTATTTTGATCAAAAAATGATGAGTCCATTCTAACTAGTGTAGAAAACAAATCAACTTTGACTGCATTTGTAATTTTTAAACTAGTCCAATCTGTCAAGTATGTGTTTAGGTATCTAAGAACACCTTGAAGTGCTGCAAATAGAATAATTGCAAAAGGCATTGCATATGCAAGTGTCATGTATGGAATGGTTAATCCAGCGATTGCTAAATCTTGTTTCCCAACTACATAATCCATATATGGTTTAAGAGAAAAAGAAACAACACCATCTAAAAGTCCAACTGGTATTGCAACTAAAAAACCTAAAATAACACGACCCATAAAAGGTTTAATATATGGAAAAATTCTTTTTAATAACCATTTATATTCAAACGATGTTAACGCTTGCGTATCTTTTAATTTCATAATCTACCTTATATATTTTAAAATCCCTTATGTATATTGTATAATGAACATTGTTAATATTGTAATTTGAAACATAAATTAATGAAAATACTATGAGTAATTATAGAAGCTGTCACTCTGTTGAAGGAGAAATATTTTTTAATCATTTAAATAAAGTAGGCTACTGTTGTATGTTAACTCCAAATGGTGGTCAACCAGTATTATATGAAAATTATTCTGGTGAATTGATTGATTGGAATGATTTCTTTAAGAAAAGAGAAGAGCACATAGAATTAATGAAAAATGGCTCTTCACTTCCTGCGTGTAAAGATTGTTTTTGGATTAAAAGTGCTAATTGGGATGAAAGAAAAAATGAGTTTAGATATATTCTCTTAAATATTTGGGTAAAGTGTAATTTGTTTTGTATTTATTGTTCAACGCACTCTGATAAGCATGTTATTGAAAATACAAAGGAATATAATATTATTCCTGTAATAAAAGATATGATTGAAAAAGGAGTACTCACCCCAAATACGAAAATTGATATTGCCGGTGGTGAAGCAACGCTCGATAAAAATTTTGATGAATTGTTGTCTGTGTTGATAAATGCTGGTGTCAAAAATATAAACATAAATACAAATGCAACAATTTTTTCAAAGAGTATTCAAGAAGGTATAAAAAAAGGTGTTGTATCAATAATTTCTTCTGTTGATTGTGGAACTTCTAAGAAGTTTTTTGAAATTAAGAAAGTAAAGTGTTTTGAAAAAGTCTGGAATAATTTAAAGAACTATTCATCAAATTTATCTCTAAATTCTTTAAATACTGTTAGAACAAAATATATAATTCTTCCAAATATTAATGATGATAAATCACAAATTAGAAAATTTTTATTAAAATCAAAACAAAATAAAATAAAAGGTGTAATTCTAAATATTGATTTGCACTGGTTAAGGCAAAATGCTACTGATACAAAAACAATGGAAAAAGTTATTGATTTAACTCGTTATTTTATAAATATTTCTAATATTTTAGAGTTAGATTGGCAAGTGTGGGCTCATATTGAAGATTTAATTAAAAGATATAATAGTTTAAATCCTAATAACAAAATCGATATTAATTTTATTTTTAATAAAACAAAATATGTTCCTAAAAATTTTATTGAGAAAATTCTTAACAAAGTAAATATTTTCTTGTAAAAAATTAATCTAATATTCTATAATTAATATGGTCTTTTTAGTGTAACAATATCTTTACAAAGGTGTGTAAAAATAGCGAAATTTTGCCTTGAGAGGTCTTGTATATACGTGTGTTTAAGAAGGGGTAATATATGAGTATTGGTGCGTTTTCAAGTTTTCAGACAAATCCTGCAATAGTAGGTTCAAGTACGCAAGCAAAGAGTAATTTAGATCCAAAAGAAGCAAAGAAAAAGAAAGCAATTGAAACTGCAAAAGTAGCTGTTCCGATTGCAATTTCCGTCGCTGCTATACCAGTTACTGCTTTAGTTGCTTCTAAAATGACAGCAAAAAAGGTTTCTACATTAAGCGATGATTTGGTAAAAGGATTAAAAGAAGAAATTTCTGGATTAACTAAGGAAATTGCAAATTTAAAAGCGTTAGATGAACAGAGGTCTTTTTTACAAAATCAAGGTGTACAGTCAATTGTTCAATCTGCCAAAAAAGACAATGCTCAAATTTGGTCAGCAATATTAGCTGCAACTGGTTTAGCAGCTGCGTATAAAGCTGGTGATTTAAAAGATGATGATAAGAAAGAAATTACAAAAAAAGTATCTGAAGCACACTCAAAAACTCACTCAAGAATAGATTATGCAACAGATGTTGCACAACAGGCTAGAGCTTCATCTGGAAAAAATTTAGGTAGAAAGTATTTAAATAATCATAATGGTATTGGTTTACTTACAAATAATGATTCAATAAGTAAAAATCAACAAAAATATAATGTTGCAATTGAAAAAATTAAAACAGCCGCACCACAACGTTTGTTTAATTCTCCTAATGTTCCCCCAATTACTAATCCAAACCCTTCATTATGGTCAATAACATCCGAGTTTGCACCGATTAAAGAAGGCGGTTTAGGTTCAGTTCCAGTTGAAATTAAAACGAACTTAGCAAAACTTGGTGTTCAAATGCCTACGTTTATTCCAATGTATCAACAAAATGGAGTTGCTACACTGTCTGGAAATGGCGATGAACTAACATACACATATAAAAAGAATAAATATAATTTAGAAAAAGTTGCATCATATAAAGTTGATGTATTTAAAGACGGCAAATCTTCTGTTGAAGATGTTGAGATATTTATTGGTACTCCACAAGATGCACGTAAGAAAAATCAAGAATTAGTGTTTATTAAAAATGACAATTATTTCAATGGTACTATTTACCAAACAACTCAAAAGACAGAAGAACCAGAAAAATTTGCGTTTTTCTCAAAAGCCGTATATGAATTTGCTAAAGCGAAATTTGATGAAAGTAGTGTTAAAGGCTTAAATATTCATTCAAGAGAAGCCTTTGATTCAATACAGCAACCAGACGGATTAGTTCTAAACGATTGGCAAGCTTCTCCAATTGCTGCATTAGCACGTTATAAAGCTCCGATTGAAAATGCGTATTCACAATTATCTGATGATGCTGCTCAAAAATTATCAGATATGAGAATTATAACTATTGGTCATAATGCAATGTATCAAGGTTCAACAAGAAATAATAATGATGATTCACAACGTTATGAAGCAACATCAAATATTCTTAATACATTATTTGATAACTATGCTGAAGATATCGTAACTAATGCGACATCAGGTGCTGTTGCAAGTAATCCGGCGGATACTGGGTTAAAAAATCTTGATAATGTGCTACTCCTAAATGCAGATAATAAATTTGAAAATCACACTAATTTGTTAAATATGGGTATTTGTTTGAGTGACTATTTCCACCCAGTATCACAAAATTATGCTAAGGAGTTAATCTCAGATGAGCATCCGGAGCTTGCAGGTGAATTAAGATGGGCGTTAACGCAAAAAGATAATGCTGGCTCTTTAGTTGGTATTATTAATGGTAATGATTTTAACGGTTTATCTATAGAAGCACGAGCTGGTTCTATTAAGTCTGGTACAACTGTTGATTTTAAAACTTATTCAAAAGAATCTTCAATAGATGAAATAATGCAAGCTAGGGCACACAACAAAGAAGCTTTTTATAACGAGTTTATGTTGCCATTTACTCATAAAAATGAAAAAGATAATAATGACCCACAAGTAAATGCTGTTAGAAAAGTTTCTGAAAAATTAGAATTTGTTGAATCTGATAAGATTAAAACAAATCCGCCAGTTTTAACCTCTGAAGAATTAGCTAAAACTCCAATTTTAAGCTCTGCTGGTAGATTTGTTTCCCAAAAAGGTGTGGATATTCTTGCTGATGCAATAAGTATTCTATACAAAAATTGGGATAAAGATTTCCCAGGCAAAAATAAACCTATTTTCTATATTGGTGGTGCTGATGGTGAAGGTGGTGTTCAAAGAAAACACATTGAAAACTTAAAAGAAAAGGGATTAAAACAAGAAGATTCAGATAGAGTAATCTTCGGTCATGGTTTTGCTCCGATGTCTGCGATTATGGCTGGTTCTGATTTCTTTATGTTACCAAGTAGATTTGAACCTTGTGGTTTAACTCAAGGTGAATCTTTCGCCGTTGCAACACCAGTTATAGCAAGTGCCGTTGGTGGCATTGTTGACACTGTAAACAGAGCGGGAAAGAAAAATGGTGTATTGACTGACCAATCCAAACCGTTATCTCCTGAAGGTTTATATCAAGCAATGAAAGAAGGTCTAACAATTTATTTTGAAAAACCAACTGAGTACCAAAGCATGGTTAAAGACTCTCTTGCTGAAGACTTTAGTTGGATTCAAAAAGGGAAAAAAGGCCCCGTATTTGAATACTTAGAAAAAATTGGTATTGATACAAATTCTTTGCCTGAAGTTGTCAAATAACTTGCCTAAGATTGCAATATCAACTATTATTTTAGAATGAATGATAACTATTCTAAATTAGTTGATATTGCGTATAAAATGCACTCTTCTGGACAATTAGAAGATGCTAAGCTAGTCTATGAAAAGTTACTTTCAATGTTTCCAGATAATTTGGAAGTACAAAATTTGTATGCGCAGCTAAATTTTTCTTTAAAGAATTATGAGATAGCACTAAAGTATTTTATTTCTATATTTGAAAAAACTAATTTAGAAGAAATTGCAAAAATGATTGCATCAATTTCTGTAAAATTGGAAAACTATGATATTGCTGTATCTTATTATCAAAAGTTAATTGATTTTTCGCCAAAGGATTATCTAAATTATTATAATTTATCATTGTGTTTAAAAAAAATAAATAAAATATCAAAATCATTAAAAATTGCAATACAAGGACATGAACTTAACAAAAATGATTTAGATTTAAATATTCATATTGCATCATTGTATGAATTAAAAAAGGATTTTAATTCTGCTATCGTTTATTTAAATAACGCATTAAATATTAATTATTCTGAAGATATACTATATCAATTAGGTGTATTACATAAAGAAATTGGAAAATATACTGAAGCTGTTTCTTATTTTGATAAAGTAATTCAACTAAATCCAAATAATAAAAATGCAATGTTGAATATTGCTAATACATACAAAAATATAAATTTATCAGATGCTCTTCAAATATATAAGGATATTGAAAAGATTTATCCAGATGATCTTCTTGTTAAATTTTTTATATATAACGTCTACTATGAAATGTTTGACTATGAAAATGCCATTAAAGTAGCTCAGAATCTTATTGATATAAATCCAAATGATATTTCCTACCACAAAATGTTGGGTGATTGTTATTTTCAAGCTAGTGAATTTGATAAAGCATTAGAAGTATATAATAGAGCAAATGAAATTCACCCAAATGATGAATTAATTATAATGAGTCTTGTTGAAGTTTATTATTCCCTTTCAAAACTTGATATTTGCGAAAAATTATTAAAATCTATTGGTAAAACATCAAAAAATTTTGTTGAACTTAGCTTAAAAAAACGAGAGCTTAAACCTGTTATAAATGAATTTTATCAATGGAATTTGACTAAGAAAAATGATGATTATGGAAAAAGAAAAGCCAAGAGATTTTTCTATAAATTAAATATTTCTGATAAATTTAATATTTCTGAAGAAGAATTTATTAATCAAAATATTGATACTACAAAAAGTCAGAATAAAATTTTTGACGTATTTTTAAGCAAAAATTTAAAAATTGGTGAAGACTTTTCTGGAAAAAATCTACTTATATATTCAATGCACGGAATAGGTGATTTCTTTATGTTTTCTAGATATATTAATTTAGCAAAACTTAAAGCAAAATCGATTGTTCTTTATATTCCAAAATCAATTGAAACTGTTGTAAGAGATTCTTTTCCATTCGCTAAAATATTTTTATTTGGTGAGAATGTTTCAAATGAACTTTATGATTGTACTGTTTCTGAATTTACATTGATTTGTCATTTTGAAGGTGGATTAAAAAATATCCCATTATCACATGGTTATTTAAATATTAATGACAAATATGCTGAAGAAAAATCTAAATTAGATATATTTCAAACTGATAAGAGAAAAATTGGTTTATTTTGGCAAGGAAATCCAACTATATTATTAAATCGCTCAATTAAACTCAAGTTTTTGTCTCAATTATTTAATTTGAGTAACACACAGTTTTATTCTTTTCAAATATCCAAAATTGATGATGAATCTGATAATTTAAAAAAGACATTTCCTCTGATTGATTTAGCTCCTCAAATAAAGGATTATGCAGATACTGCTGCTTTTTTAAAAAATATTGATTTATTAATAACGATAGATACATCTATTGCAAATTTAGCTGGTGCAATGGGGATTAAAACATATTTGTTATTGACTTTTGATGCTGAATGGCGTTGGTTCACGGATACAAAAACAACTCCGTGGTATGATAGTGTAAGAATATTTAAGCAAACAAAGCCAAATAATTGGGAAGAAGTAATTACAAGGATATATAATGAACTTCAATTATAAACAGATGTCTGATAAAGCATATTTTCTTCATCAAAAGAAAAAATATATGGAAGCAGAAAAGTTATATCTTCATCTTCTTGAATTAAATCCAGATGATTCTAACATTTTAAATTTGCTGGGGTTGTTGTATATTACAACAAAAAAAGAAGATAAGGCTGTAAATTATTTAACTAAAGCATTTGTTTTAAAAAAAACTGCATATATTGCCTCAAATTTAGCAAAAGCATATTATTTTAGTAATGAATTTGATAGTGCATTAAAGATTTTTAATGAAGCATTATCTCTTGAACCAAATGAAGATATTTATTACTCAATTGCACTTACATATAAAAAAAAGGACGATTATGAAAATGCAATTGAAAATTATAAAAAAGCTCTTAATTATAACCCAGATAACTATAAAACATACTATAATATGTCACTAGCTTATAAATGCAAGGATGATATTGATAGTGCAATAATCTATGCTGAAAAAAGTGCAGAATTATGCAGAAAAGACCAAGAGATTTTTACTTTGTTATCAGGTTTATATGAAACGAAAAAGATGTATTCAAATGCCATTGAAATGCTTAAAATTGCTACATCAATAAATCCACACAATCACTTATATTTCTATAATCTTGGAGTCCTTTATTCAAGAATAGATAAAAATTCTGAAGCTATTATTGCTTATAAAACTTGTATTCTTTTAAAGCCAGATTATGTTGAAGCATATGTTAATATTTCAACTCTATATAAGGAAAAGGAAATTGATACTGCAATTTCGTATTTAGAAAAGGCATATTCTTTAAATCCTCAAGAAGAAAATGTCTGTTTGAGTCTAGCTCAAGCATATAGAACTGATTATAAAAATGATAAGAGCATTTCTATATTAGAAAAATATTTGTTATTAAATCCTAATTCTTCAGAAAGTTATTCATTACTTGCTACAAATTACATGGATTTATGTGATTATAATAAAGCTTTAGAATATTCTAACAAAGCATTAGAGCTTTCTCCCAAAAATAGCGATTATTTACACGGGAAAGCTATTGCATTAAAGTATTTAGGCAATGTTAGTGATGCAAAAAAGATTTTAGAAAAAATTGTAAAACACAAAGATGTTTCAACTCAATCACTTATAACTCTTGGTATGTTATACCTTTCTGAAAGAAATTTTGAAAAAGGAATGGAATTATATAAAAAAAGAAGCTTAGATTCTAAATTTAAAGATATTTTTAAAAATAAAATATGGTCAGAAGATGATGACATTTCAGAGAAAACAATCTTACTATACTCTGATTGCGGTCTCGGCGATACACTCATGTATTCACGATATATTCCATTATTAAAGCAAAAAGTTAAAAATTTAATTTTACAAACAGATAAAGAACTTGTTGATGTTTTACAAGATAATTTTAAAGATATTATAGTTATATCAAAGACAAATAAACGTCCCAAATTTGATGTGGCAATGCCAATAATGGATATTCAATTAGCGTTAAATCTTGATTTTTCTTTAATTCCTTCAACAGAAGGCTATTTAAATGCAATTGAAAATAAATCTATATTAAATCAAAATAAAAAGAGAATTGGATTATTCTGGCAAGGAAATAAACGTATTTTTAAAAATCGTTCAATAAGTGTTGATATGTTAGCTCCATTATTTTCTATTAAAAATACAGAATTTTATTCTTTTCAAGTAGATAATTTGGTATCTGACCATAAAAATATCATTAATCTTTCAAAATATATCAACAACTATGCCGATACAGCCTCATTATTAAAAAATATAGATGTTCTTATCACAATTGATTCTTCAATAGTTCATATGGCTGGGGCACTTGGTGTTAAAACATATCTTTTATTGCCATATACATCAGAGTGGCGATGGTTCGATGATGTTGATAAATGTTCTTGGTATGATAGTGTAAAAATATTTAAACAAGTAGAACCTTCTAATTGGGAAGAAGTTATTGCAAGAATTAAAGCAGAATTAGAGTTATTATGACTGAATATGTTGTAAAAATTGAAAAAATGATAAATGAGGGCAACGGGCTTGCTAGATTAAACAATATACCTATATTTATAGATGGTGTTTGTCCAAATGAAACTGTTAAAGTAAAAATTGTAAAAGAAAATAAGAATTACCTACTCGGTGAACTGGTTGAAGTAGTTGAGCCTTCAAAATCAAGAGTTAAGCCACTTTGTTCACTACATAATGCTTGTGGTAGTTGTAATTGGCAACATATTGACTATCAAGAACAATTAATCCAAAAACAAAATATAGTAAAAGAAACTCTAAAAAAAATAGCTGGTTATGAAGGTAAAATTGATGAAATAATTTCGTCGCCATTACAAAAAGAATATAGATGTAAAATCCAAATGCCTGTTTCTCAAACAAAGGTTTCTAAAAGAATTTTAGCTGGATATTTTAAGAAAAACTCTCACGAATTAATAAATATCAAATATTGCCCTATGCAACCTAGTATTATTAATGAAATTAATGAGTTTATTAAAGAGCAAGCTCAAGAGTTAAACATTCAAGCTTACGATGAAAAAAAGCATACAGGAATTTTAAGGCACATTATTTATAAAATAAATTCAACTGGAACAGAAATTTTAATTAGTTTTGTGATTAATTCAGAAGTAATTGATACTAATATAAAAAAATTAGCTCAAATTTTATTTGATAATTATACTCAAATTGTTGGAGTATGTGCTAATTTGAATACTAAAAAAACTAATGTTATTTTAGGAAAAGAAACAAAATCTATTGTTGGAAAATCTTTTTACACTGAAAATTTGTCCGGTATAAAATATCAAATTAGTGCTAATAGTTTCTTTCAAGTAAATCCTTTATGTGCTGAGAAAATTTTTAATAGAGTAAAAGAATTGATTTCTTCAAAAATATCCAATCCAACTATACTAGATGCTTATTCTGGTGTTTCAAGTTTTGGCATTTGGTTGTCTGATATTGCCTCAAGAGTTGTTAGTATTGAAGAAGTAGAGTCAGCTTCTAAAGATGCTATGGCAAATATAAAACTAAATAATATTAAAAACCTAGATGTTGTAAATGGTGATGCGGCTATAGAATTTCAAAAATTGATTGATAATGACGATAAATTTGATGTATCTATAACTGACCCACCTCGCAAAGGTTGTACTATTGATTCAATTGAAAATATAGTCAAACTAACAAATAAATATATTGTTTATGTTAGCTGTAATGTCTCAACACTTGCTCGTGATATGAAGCTTTTGAATGAAAAAGGATTTAAAACAGTTTTTGTTCAACCAGCTGATTTATTTCCAAATACATATCACGTTGAAACAATTGCTTTGTTTGAAAAAGCGTATTAATGGGAATTCTAAATTCATAATAGGTTTATTTTGCAATAATTTTGTAATATGTGCTATTATTACAAAAAAGGAGATTTTTTATGAAAAAAGGGTTTACTCTTTCTGAAGTTTTAATAACACTGGTTGTAATCGGTATTGTTGCTGCATTTACAATTCTATCATTAATTAATTATACAAATGATATAGAATTAAAATCAAAAGCAAAAAAGACTTATTCTATGTTGTCTGGTGCAATGGCTATGACATCATTAAATGGATTTTCAACTTCATTAACTTTTAAAAATAGTGGTGATGCTGAAATTAAAGCGATGTATGATAAGTATCTTTCAAAAAATTTAGCAATAATGAAAACTTGTTATAATACTGCTGGATGTTGGAATAGTGGACATACTTATTACTTAAAAGGTGGCACTGTATACTATAGCACTTATGGAATTGGTGTTGGTGCAAATATTATTACTGCTGTTTTAAATGATGGAACATTTATTAACTTAGACTCATATGGTACTGCTTCTATGAAAAACTATTTTGGTGTTGATGTTTCACCAGCTGGTTTAGTTGTATTCTTTGATGTAAATGGAGCTAAAAAACCAAATAAAATGGGAAAAGATGTATATGTAGCTGTTTATAGAGATGATACTCTAGTTCCTGCATATGCAGATTACCCTGAAAAAGCAGATAAAGATTGTTCATCAAAAGGAACAGGGTATGCTTGTTTATATAAACTAGTTGAAAAAGGTTCAAACATGATTGATTAAAAAAAGAAGCCATTTGGCTTCTTTTTTAATACTATATTTTTGTTCTTTAATCAAGCAATGATTCAAGCAATGCAGCATTTTTTAATGCAATAGCATTTTCTTTAACTCTTTGTTTGTGAATGTATGTTCTCAATGCTTCACGAATAAGTTCACTACGTGTTCTATTTTCGCCTTCTGCAACTTCATCTATTCTTGATAAAAATTCTTCCGGCATAGAAATTAATACGCGTGCCATATATAACCTCTTTCATTGTTTATTTCCTATATTAATAAAAACAAAATAGTTAGAAAAAATGCATATATTTTATATATTAAATATTTGTTTTGTAATATAACTTAATATACTAGTTAGAACTTTTTAAGTTGAGCTGTCTCTAGGTCCATTGCTTTTTGACCTTGTGAACCAAAATCAACAATAATTGTCGTAGAAGAGCTTATATCTTTTATTTCAAGAACTTTTCCTACTCCAAATTTTGAATGAAAAACTCTATCACCTTGTTTTAAGTCATTTGATGAGGAAAAATTTGTTTGTTGAGAATTTCTAGTTGATTGTATATTTAAAGCTTCTTGTTCTTTTCGTTTTTTTTCAAGTAACATTCTTTTTATTGGGTTATCCTCAAGTAATTCTTTAATCTTTTCTTCTTCTTTTTGTTTTCTGATTTCAGCATTTATTTGATTATTCTTACTTTTTACAACAAAACTAGTATTATGTTGAACACGTTTTTGAGGCGCAACAAAACCTTTTCCAAAAGAACTAACAGATTTTATACTTCCATCAGAATTAAAGCCACTAGAAGAGCTTGTAGATGTGTTAGAATATGAACTTCTATTTGTCTTTATATTGTCAACAGCTTTTCTAAATGTATTTGGTTGGTATGAGTTTGAAGAAGAATAACTTTGTTCAGACTCGTTGTAATCAAGTAAATTTTGTGGGATTTCTGACAAAAATCTACTTGGATTATAATATTTATAATCACCCCACATTTTGCGACGTTTAGCATAGCTTAGATAAAGATTTTTCTTTGCTCTAGTTATTCCAACATACATTAATCGTCTTTCTTCTTCCATTTCCGCATTATTATCTAATGAACGACTATGTGGAAAAATTCCTTCTTCTAATCCAGATAAGAATACAGTATCGAATTCAAGTCCTTTTGCACTATGTAAAGTCATTAAAGTAAGAGCTTTTGTTTCATCAACATAAGAGTCAATATCACTAACTAAAGATACTTGTGATAAGAATTCTCCAAGAATATCATTATCTTGTGGCACAAATTCTTTTGCCACGCTTAAAAATTCTTGCAAGTTATCTATTCTACCCTCGGCAGTTACTTCGTCTTCATTTTCTTTTATATCTTGAATATAACCAGACTTTTCAAGTACATAACCTATAAATGCTGGCAAATCCATTTTGTTAAACTGTTCTTGAAAATCTTTAATCATATCATAGAAGGCAATAAGTTTAGTTTTAACTCCGGCTGAAAATTCATCATACTCATCTAGTTCTTCGAGAATTTCCATAAATCTTAAACCGCTAGAACTTGCTATTTCAAGTAGTTTATCAACCGTAGCTGGGCCAATTGAGCGTTTTGGAACATTAATAATCCTTTTTAAACTTTGAGAGTCACTTGGATTATATATGAGTTTTAAATAGGCAATTATGTCCTTTATTTCTTTTCTATCATAGAATTTTAAGCCACCAACAACCTTATATGGAATATTATTAGCCATACAAGCTTCTTCTATTGCTCTTGATTGAGAGTTAGTTCTATATAGAACAGCCATATCTGATAAACATTCTGTTAGTGAAAGTCTTTTTACTTCTCTTATAAGATGTAGTGCCTCATCAGCTTCATCATTTGCTTGATATAAGCTTAACTTATTACCTTGTCCTAGGTTAGAATAAAGATTTTTACTAATTCTTTGTTTGTTATTTTCAATAACTATATTTGCAGCTTCTAATATCGTTGCCGTTGAACGATAGTTTTGCTCTAATTTTATAAGATGAGTTTTTCTAAAAGTTGATTGTAGATTAAGAATAATTCTATAGTCTGCTCCACGCCAGCTATAAATTGATTGGTCAACATCACCTACAACACAAAGACTTTTCGCTGGTGGAATTTCGTCTTCAGTTAGATTGTTTGTATATATTGCGTTAACCATTTTGTATTGGCAAAGGTTTGTATCTTGAAACTCATCAACAAGAATATGTTTAAATCTATTAAAATATTTTTCTCTTACAGCTTGTGATTGCTCAAGTAATTTTACAGCTAAAACTAGCATATCATCAAAGTCTAGAGCATTATTTTCTTGCAATCTTTTTTGATATTCCATAAAGATTTGAGCATATTTTTCAGTTCTGAAATCTCTTGCACGTGTTGCATAGGTGTAGGCATCATACATTTTATTTTTAGCATTTGAAATTATTGTTTTTAAAAGCTTTGGTTGATATATTTTTTCATCTAAATTACAATGTTTTATCGCTGCCTTTAAAATAGCATTTGAATCAGTTTCATCATAAATTACAAACTTATTATCATATGATTTCCCATTTTCATCTTTGTATTCAGCAATGTCAGTTCTTAATATACGACCAGAAATAGAGTGGAATGTGCCTATCCACATCTTTTTTGCTTTTTCTTCTCCAACCATCTTAGAAAGTCTTTCAACCATTTCTTTTGCAGCTTTGTTTGTAAAAGTAACAGCCAAAATTTCATATGGCGACACACCAGAATTTACTAAATTTGCAATTCTAGTAGTTAAAACCTTTGTTTTACCACAACCAGCACCAGCTAATATAAGAACAGTACCTTTATCTTGTAATACTGCCTCTTTTTGCTCCCTATTTAATCCCTCTAAAATATTACTCATAAATCTATCTAATTAACTAATCTAACAATAAAATTATACTATAACAAAAAAAGACTTAATTAAATGTAAATTTAACACTGTAAAGATTTGTAGATATCTTTTATTTTTTCAAAAATATGCTATTATTTATAATATAAATTTGTAAATTATAATAGGAAACAATATGTCAGAAGAAAACAAGAACGAGCAGCAGATTATGGTTCCACTAGATGATTTAGATAAAGTGGAAGCAAGTGATTCACATACTTTAGATGCACTAGCAATGGAATTAGCAACAATTCAACAATCTGCTAAAAAAGTAGCCATTATTGGCAGCAGAAACTTACCAATTACTCACCAACAAATTATTGAAATTTTGTCTTATGCGCTAGTTATTCAAGGCAATACAGTAATTACAAGTGGTGGTTCTAGTGGTACAAATGCTGCAGCTATTAGAGGCGCAATGAAAGCAAATCCAGACAAATTAAGAGTTATTCTGCCTCAAACAATTGGTCAACAACCTTCTGATGTACAAGATCAATTGATTGGTGTGCCTAATATTATTGAGCACCCTGACCGTTCAATGATGACTTTGGCTGATGCAAGCCGTATTTGTAATAGAGAAATTATTGATGAATGTCAGCAATTAATTTGTTTCTTATCGCATACATCTAATACATTACATAAAGCAATTCAACACGCAGAAGATTCTCACAAAGTAGTAACTTCATTCTATTTGGATTAGTTTTAAAAATTATAAAAACAAAAGAGAGCTAAAAGCTCTCTTTTGTTTTTTTGTATATATCTTTTGCCGCAGCTTCTCCCATTGAAAAACAGCTTATTTGCGTTCTAATTGCAGCTTGCGCTTCAAAATCTGCACTAATTATTCTTCCAACACCATATAAATTATCATTATCGGCAGAAATTAATGTCTCAATTGGTACATAATATGTATGATTAGTAAATTCTAGTATGTCTTCGTCTTTATTATTGGAGTGAATATCTATAGGATAATTACACGTAAATGCAATATTATCAAACTTTCTAGCACTAATTATATCTTCTTTAGTATATGTATATTTGCCTTTCACTCTGTATGTTTCTCTAATACCAAGAGTATCTGAAATATGTGAAATAAAGCTATTTTCACAACCCTTAAAGTATTTTTTAACAAAGTTATATAGTCTGTAAATCCTTTCTCTACCTTGTTTTAACGCTTTTGAATATACAAATGGGTCTAAAATATCCTCATTATCATCAAGTATTATTCGAGGGCAGTTAAAAGCAAGAGTATTAGGCATTGTAGCGACTGTAAATATTTGGAAATAAGCTGTATCATCGTATTCAAGGTCATCGTTATCTATTGCAGCATTAAAAATAGGTGCTAAAGCCCAGTTCTTAGAATTATCCCAAGTATAGGCAGTTGAAAGGTGTACGTTATTATCTATACGAGCAGAAGTAGTCACATCTCTATCACTGTCTATGTTTAATAACCAATCAGATAGTTGTGATAAATCAACATTTGAAAGAAGAAATCTAAGTGAAGTTGCTTGTTTTTTTTCATTTTTTTCTTGGAAATTATAATTTAAAAGTTTAAAAATTTTTCCATTTGCAGTTGCATCCACAATATATTCCGTCTCGATATATAACGATAACGATTTATGTTCTAATTGAAGATTAAATAAAACATCAAAATTAACAGAAATTGGCTCAGTAGAGAATAATACATCACATTTAACTGTTTTAAGCATATCATCAAGTACTATTTTTAAAAGTTCTGGGTTAAACCAATATTCGTTGCTATCATTATAAGTTATACGTGCATTATATTTATCTGCAAATATTTTTAAATCTTCAATAAATTCTGTGTTTATATTTTCAGTATTTACTTTCATACAGGGAATAACTAAACCTTGTGTAATACTTCCACCAAGAACATCAGATTTTTCAACTAAAAGAGTGTTAAGCCCCTTTTTTGCAGCAATATATGCTGAAGCAACACCAGCAGTTCCTCCACCACAAACAACAACATTATATTTATTTCTGTTCATACAAAAACTCCGATTTGGCTAATTATAACATTATTTGAGTATATGTAGCAAAAAATATTATTATTGGTTTTTGAATTAACAAATAATAATATATAACTACCTAAAAGATGTATATCTAAAACCTGAAAGGACGAAAAATGAATATTTCACCTGTAAATTCTAACAATACAAACTTTGGCAAAATAAGCTGGGGGACACAAGATAAGGCTGAAAAAACTGCGGCAGCACTTGTTAAATTAAAAGAAACTAACGATTTAAATAACAATAATAGACTAAAATATACTGATGTTGCGGAACAATTTGAAATACTAGCTAAGCATCCAGATACATTTGAAGTAACTTGCCATATAATTGAAGGTCAAGCTGATACTTCTTTTGATATACATGTTAGAGATGCTGAAACAGATAAACCATTAGCTAATTATTCAGAGTACTTTATTACTGCTTATTCTTCACGACCAACCAAGTCTGTTAAAAATTTTGCAAATGAAGTTTTAAAACGTCATCAAACAAAATCAATAACAAAATCAATAAATGATTTCATGGCTAGAATAGGTCAAATTAAAAAATAGAAATCTTAAAATAAATAAATCTTATAGATATATAACGATAAAGTCTGCATCAAGAAATGATATTCTTATCGATATATATCTATAATGTTATTTAGAATAATTCTTTAGAAATTGAGTATGAGAAATCAAATTTGAGTTTTTTTGCTCAATTTCTCTTTGTTTAAGTATTTCAAATCCAGACAAAGATAAATCAGGGTCTTTATATGTTATGCCACTTCTTGTATTTAAAAGATTATGGTCGTATTCTGAAAGTGGATTTAGAATATTGTTTCTATTAAAGCTAGCAATTGTCCCCATATCAACGTTATCCAAAATGGTTTTACCAATGTAAAGTCCTAATTCTTTTAAAGCACTTCTAAATGGTGTAGATTTTGAATATGAAACTAAAACACTATCATTGTTCATTCTATCTGTAACAAGTTTTAAAAAATCAACAGACCATAATGTTGGATCTTTTTGTGGAGAAAAAGCATCGAGAAATACTACATCATATGTTTTATTACAATTTAATATGTTCTTTCTAGCATCACCTATATGAAAATTAATACAAGAATTTATGTATTTAGAACTGTTCACCACTTCGGTAAGACTATTCGATACGTACTTATAATATATATTATGTAAAAAGCGATTATTTTCTGCTTCAACAATGTTTCTATAGGGTGATTGAAGACTTAAATTGTTTAAAAATGACATAGAAGCATCAAAAAACTCTTCATTTCCTATTTTATATTGTTCCAAAATTGCCTTGTAATCAAAATCGTTTATTTCTATCTTTGAAATAATTTCTTTTAAAATAAAACATTTCAAATTATAGTCATCTACAGAATCTAAAATGAATGGAGATAATAAAATATATTCTTTATCAAATTCTAGTGCATCTATATTTATAACAGAGGCTGAAGTTTTATTCATTAAAACTTTTGTATTGTATCCAATACCATAACAAATATCTAGTATATTTAATTCTTTTTTATCTTTTAATAAATCTTTGATAGGTAAATAAAATTTTTCTAATGCTTCTGTATATGCACCTAATTTTGAATGAAAAATATCATTTACGTCATTTGAATACAATCCAGTAGAATTATCATCTGTTTTTATAAAATCAATTTTACTCATATTTTATGGTTATATATCTGTACGTTATAAACTATATATTATTATCGTTATGTATCTCTCAGATATATACATATATTTTATTGTTATATATCGAGTCGTCTTAATATAATAAAAATATATATTTAAATTTTAATATTTTTTTTTATTAAAAACAAATTAAACACAAAAAGTAAAAAAAGAGGGATAAAGATTTATTCCTCTTTTTTTATTATTTACTTGGAGGGAATTATGTCAAATGATGTTATTAATATTTTACTAGTTGAAGACCACAAATTAATAAGAGTTGGCATTAAATCAATCTTTGATGATGCTGACGGGTATAATGTTATAGCTGAAGCAGAGAACGGTATTCAAGCTATTTCAAAGGCTCAGACCCACACCCCAGACATTGTTTTGCTGGATATTGGATTGCCAGATATCGATGGAATAAGGGTTTTAAAGGAAATATCAGAAAAATCTCCTAATACAAAAACGATAATATTATCTTCTCATAATAATGAAGAAGAAATTAAAAAATGCTTTGAATATGGTGTTTACGCTTATGTTATAAAAGATATCAATATAGAAACATTGCTGTATATAGTTAAAAGTGTAAACAAAGGTGCTATGTGGATTGACCCTAAAATCGTTCCTACGCTTAGAAATAAGTCATTTTCTATTATCCCGCAAAAGCAGACAACAAGAGCAATGTTTAGAAACTCTCATAGCAATCTTACGCAAAGGGAATATGAAGTACTTAAATTAGTTGTAGAAGGATTATCAAATAACGATATTGCAAAAGAGCTTTGTATTAGTGAACATACTGCAAAAGCACATGTATGTAATATTATTCAAAAGCTAGTTGTTGACGATAGAACACAAGCAGCAGTTAAGGCTATTAAAGAGGGTCTCGTTTAGTAATTATTTATTTAAAGTTACGAAATTTTAATATTATTGTTTTTACTAACAAAAAATATCATAATGTGACTTATAATAAATAAAAAAATCGGAGGCAAAATGAGCAATAATCTGCTGCAACAAAGAAAGATTGATATTGATGAACTTCCTCGTGAAATTCCAGATTTTACGTCTGTTTATGAACCCAAAGATTCAGTCATAAAAAAATGGATTATAAATTGGATTTTGTCAGCGATATCTAATAAAACAATAAAAGAAAATGATATTTTACCAAGCAAAACGCAAATATCTGAACATTTAGGCGTTAGTGTTGGAACTGTACAAAACGCAATCAGATATGTTGAGGATGAAGGCTATTTAAAATCAAAACAAAAACTTGGCACAATGATATCTAATTTTTCTAATCCGATATCAAATATTGTTAAATCAACATCAAAGCGTGATAAAGCAATTCTTGCGATAAAAAAGATTATTGTTCAAGAAAACTATAAGGTAGGGAAACCAATCCCTTCGACAAGAAAAATGTCTGAGTATATTGGTTTATCTCAAAATACAACAAGGCTTGCATATGAGCATTTGTGTTCTATCGGAATTTTAGAATCAATGCAAATGCGTGGAAATGATTCTAATTGGTACTTAAAGAAAATTCCAAGTATAGACAAAATAAATGTAAAAGAAATTGAAAATATGGTCGCTGATACGCTTGTATATAAGCTTACAGATAGACTAAAGAAGTATCTTGCTGAAAACTATAATGTCGGTGATAAAATACCTTCTCACGAGGAGTTAGCAAAAAAACTAAATGTTAGTATCAAAACAATTCACGATTGTATTAAGCAATTAAATAAAGAAAGTATTGTTATTTCAAGACGTGGGAGATATGGAAGTATTTTAGCTCAAAATCCATTAAAGCCTGTTTTTGAGCCTTTAAAAGAAAATTCAATTTTTGCAAAGGCTGAAGATAGTAGATTTTATAGTTATCAAAAAATAGAAACTGAAATTGTAAATCTAATAAACAAAAACTATAAAGCTGGTGACAAATTACCTTCTATGCTTGAATTAGCGAGTATGTATGATGTAAGCACAAACACAATAAGAAAAGCACTTATATCACTTGAACAAGAAGGTTATATAGCATTTGGTCGTGGCCGTTTTGGTGGAACATTCATTATTGAAAAACCAAATGATACAGTTGAAGAAAAATATCAATGGTTATCAATAAACCCCAAGTATATATAGTTTAAATACTTATAATTAAAAAAACAATTTAATTAATTATTATTTACAGACAAAATGCTTACTAATATTGACTTTTTCAAATTAATAATGTGGCTAGAGTGCATGTTCGATAAAAAAATGCTACAATTATAATATGTTATTGGGAGTATGGGATATGTTAGTGTGTTAAATTTCCCACATTTAAATAATATGTATATTCATAATTCGTCGCAAGACATTTCATAAATGTACTAGATATATAAAGGAGGCTCCTATGTCAAATACTGCAACACAAATTACACAAAGCTCAAACACAATTACGTCTAAATTTACAGAAGAATTCGAAAAATATTTAAAAAAACAATCT